>JAJZRZ010000067.1 GCA_021850085.1 Actinomycetes bacterium
AAAGATGATCGGCGATGTGAGCCACGACGGCATCGATGACCTGGGGTTTCACGGCAAGCAGTACGATCTCCGCGTCACCGGCAAGCTCGTGCCCGTCGGCGACCACGACGATTCCGTGACGCGCGAACACCTCGCGGCGCCGATCGTCCGGCTCCGCGACCGCGATCGCGGAGGCATCCATGGCATCGCTCGAGATCAGGCCCGCGACGATGGCTTCACCCATCCGGCCGCCCCCGATGACGGCAAGTGCATAGCGTGCATTCATGGCGGGCATCAACGTTCGGTGCCGAACAAACCCCTGTCGCGCAGAGCAGCGCGCTGGGCGTCGGAGACATCCACGTTGGCCGGCGTGAGCATGAATACTTTCTCGGACACCTTCTGGAGTCCGCCGTTCAGGCCGTACGTGAGCCCAGAGGCGAAGTCGAGCATCTTTCTCGCCACGTCCGGGTCGGTCATCGTGAGATTCATGATCACGGGCACGCCGACTTTGAACTTGTCCGCGATCGCCTGCGCCTCGCTGAAAGCGCGCGGCTCGACGATCTGCATCTTGACCTGGGGGACCGCCTGCATGCCGGGACCGGGCATGACGGTGGAATGCCTTCCCGCATCGCGTGCCCGGTCGAGATCCGGCTCCCGGGTCACCCGGCGGATGGAGGACGGCTCATTGGCGTACGGCATGCGTGGCGCCTCGTAGGCTGCTTCCCCATCGGCCTCGTCGTACTCGTCGTACTCGTCGTACTCGTCATCACCGAAGCCAAGCCTCGCTTTGATGTCGTGCCACACGCCCACATCTGCTCCTCGCCGCGACTCGCGCTATCTGCCGAAGATCGCACGGCCGATACGCACCATGGTAGCGCCCTCCTCGACGGCCACCGGATAGTCGTTGGTCATCCCCATGGAGAGCTCGGACAGCTCGATTCCATTGAACCTCATCGCGGCCAGGGATTCAAACAGTGCACGCAGGTCACAGAAGACCCATCGCACGGATTCGGGGCGCGCGTAGGGAGCCATGGTCATGAGGCCGCGGACCTCCACACCCTTCAACTCGGAAGCCGCGCGGAGGAGTTCTTCGACCTCCATCCGGTCGAGACCGTGCTTGGACTCCTCGTGCGCGATGTCCACCTGGAGCAGAACCGACTGCACGGTACCCATGGTGGTTGCCACACGGTCTATCCGCTCAAGGAGACCCAAAGAATCCACTGAGTGGATCAGATGGGCCTTGCCGACCACGTGCTGGACCTTGTTCGACTGGAGTGTGCCGATGAAGTGCCAGCGAACGTCCGGGAACAGCCCGTGTTTGGCTATGAACTCGTGAGCTCGGTTCTCGCCGAAGTCCTTGATCCCGGCAGCGATCGCCGCTCGCACCTCAAGCGGTCCCACGGTCTTGGCCACGGCAACCACGGTCACGCGCTCCGCGTTGCGCCCGGCCGCGTCCGCCGCGTCACGGACGCGGCGGCGCACCGCCTCATATCGCTCGGCTATCCGGCTCACGCGCCAGGCGATTCCTGTCCCTCGGCGAGACCATCAAAGGCCTCGAAAGCACCGGTCACCATGTAGACGAGTCGCTCGGCGATATCCACGGCGTGGTCCGCTATGCGCTCAAGATACCTGGAGGCGAGCACCATCTGGCTAGCCCATTCGATATCCTCCTCCTCCTGCAGACGTGAAAGTTCACGGAAGAACTGCTTGAAGAGGTGGTCGATGGGCTCATCCATCTCCTTCAACTTGTAGGCGAGCTCGAGGTCGTTCTGTTCGAAAGCCTCGAGCATGGCTTCAAGGACCCGGTGCACCAGGTTGCCTTGGGCACGGATGAGATCGTACAGAGTGCGGGGGCCACGGCGCTCAGCCGTTCTGCGCGCAGCCTTCGCGATGTTAACCCCCAGGTCACCCATTCGCTCCATGTGCATGCTGATATGCGCCAAAGAGTAGAGTAGGCGCAAGTCGCGGGCGACCGGGAACTGGGTCGCGATCATCTCGATCGTGCGCTCCTCGAGCGCCAGACACCGGGCATCAATGGCCTCGTCCCCAGCGATGACCCGCTCGGCCAGATCCACGTCGCCTTCGACAAGAGAGGTGACCGCGTCTCGCGTCATCTCGATGACCAGGCGGCCGATGTCGACGACCTCGGCCTTCGTGGCCTTCAGTTCTTTGCGGTAGCCTTCGCGCATGGTCTTACGTCTCCTCGCATAGGGGCGCCTCGAAGTGCGCACCATTATAGCCCTTGGCTGACCCCACCGAGGTTACACCCCCGTTACAGCGGCTGGCGATCGGGTGCCGACACTGAGAACACGCGGCGCACCGCGGACACGATCACAAGATGACGGCGAGCGCCCCGTGCCGGCCGGTCTGCCCTTCCGCTCGGTACGAGTAGAAGCGGTCGGTGTTGTGCGCGGTGCATATCCCCAGATCTTGCCGTCGCAGTTTCGGGACTCCCGAACGTTCAAGGTCCGCCGCGACGGACCCACCCAGATCGAGCCGGTGCGAGTCTTCGACAGACGTGACGAACGCAGGGTCGAAACGGGCCACGCGCTCCGGTCCCACTTCGTAGCAGCATGCCCCGATGTGGGGACCCACGAAGGCCGCAAGATCGTCCTCACCGGGGAGCCCGGCGAGGACATGGGCGGTGACACTCACTATTCCGGCGGTCGCCCCGCGCCACCCAGCGTGGATGACCGCGACCGCTGGCACGGACGGACGGACCAAGGCGATGGTGACGCAGTCCGCGTACAGGAGCAGCAGTGGCACGCCACGCCGGCGAGTCCAAAGCGCGTCGGCCCCAGGGATGGGAGGACGGGAACGGCAAACCGATGCCCCCGCCCCGGCCTCATCCACTCCGACCTCCACCACCATGCCACCGTGAACCTGCTCGGCGGTGGTCAGGCGGTCGGCCAGCGTCCCGATGCCGATCGACTCAAGGAGCAGGGTCCTGTTGTTGTCAACCTGGCCGGCCGAGTCGCCGACGTGGCCGGCCAGGTTGAGCGAGCTGAAGCGCCCCTGGCTGACCCCTCCACCGCGCTCGGTGAACGCCAGGCCGATCCCGGACGTCTCGAACAGCACCGGATCGGTATGGATGGCTATGCCATCGCGCTCAACCCTCTCGAGCACCACTTCTCCCGTCCGCCGTCACCACTGTCGAATGCTGGTCAATGCCATAAGCTTACGTCAGACTGAGACCCGACGGTTCACCGTTGAAACGGTGCTTCATGGCTGCTCGCTGAAGGGGGGTGATGCGAAATGAAGCGGTCATTCTCATTCTTCACCCCGCTGACGGTGGGTGCCATCACGCTGCTCGCTGCGGTACCAGCCTTCGCACAGGATTACAGCTATAAGTACGGCACCGAGAGCGATGCTGCCGCGGCCTTGGCCGGGATGGGTATCTGGCTCTTCTGCTGCATGATCCCCCTGCTGCTCCTCGCGGTGTTCAACATCTGGATGCTCATCGACGCGATCATGCGCCAAGAGCACGAATACCCGAACTCCACAGGCAACTCAAAGCTGATTTGGATCCTGCTGCTGGTGTTCATCGGATTGCTCGCCGCTGTAGCGTACTACTTCATGGTCTTCCGCAAGATCAAGAGAGGACGTGGCGGCCAGCCGCCGCTGGCAGATCCGGGTGTATATCAGCCGCCTCCAGCTCCTCCCGCACCTCCAGCTCCACCGGCTCCTCCCACACCACCCGCAGGATAGGCACCGGTCCAGCCAGGTAAGGCCCGCCGATTCTTGGCGGGCCTTACCTGTCATGACTCCGGAAGAACGCGGCTGCCGCGTCACGAAGCTTTCCACTCGTGACGCGGCAGCTTGGTCGCCTCGCGGCTCACACACCGCGATCGTCTTCGTCAGAACGTGCGACGCTTCAGGAACGAAGGGATGTCCAACTCCTCCTCCGCGCCGGCACCAGGCATCTCGAAGGTCGGGATCCGGGGACCCTCGTCCTCGGCAGCCTTATCGAACTCCATCGCCTCCTGGCGGCGCTTTCCGCCGAAGCCGGTCGCGATCACAGTCACGCGAATCTGGTCCATCATCGAATCATCGATGACCGCGCCGAAGATGATGTTCGCGTCGGGATGCGCGGCGGCCTGTACGACCTCCGCGGCCTCGTTCACCTCGAACAGTCCGAGGTCACTGCCGCCGGAGATCGACAGCAGCACACCGCTGGCCCCCTCGATGCTCGACTCGAGTAGCGGGCTGGCGATCGCGGCTTTCGCGGCCTCGTGAGCCCGGTTGTCGCCCGTGGCGACGCCGATGCCCATGAGAGCCGTCCCTGCCTCCTTCATGATCGTACGCACGTCAGCGAAGTCGAGGTTGATGAGACCCGGCACCGTGATGAGGTCGGTGATGCCCTGGCAGCCCTGACGCAGAACGTCATCGGCGATTCGGAAGGCATCAAGGATCGAGGTCTTCTTCTCGGCCACCTGCAGCAGACGGTCGTTCGGGATGATGATGAGCGTGTCCACGTGCTCCTTCAGGCGCTTGATGCCTTCCTCTGCCTGGATCGCACGTTTGCGTCCCTCGAAGGCGAAAGGACGCGTGACCACGGCGACCGTCAGCGCGCCGATCTCCTCTTTGGCGATCTGGGCGATCACCGGTGCGCCACCCGTTCCGGTCCCGCCTCCTTCGCCGGCGGTGATGAACACCATGTCCGCACCCTGGAGCGCTTCCTTGATCTCGCCGCGATTCTCCTCGGCAGCCTGGAACCCTACATCCGGGTCGGCACCCGCGCCCAGACCTTTTGTCAGACCAACACCGATATGCACCTTGTAGTCTGCGTCAGACATCAGCAAGGCCTGCGCGTCAGTGTTCACCGCAATGAATTCGACACCCTTGACGCCGGCCTCAACCATTCGGTTGACCGCGTTCGTCCCCCCGCCGCCAATACCCACGACCTTGATCACGGCCAGATAATTGGCCCCCGTCTCAAGCATCACATGCCTCCTGAGCTGCTCATTTGTGCCGAAGCCTCTACCTCTAGTTAACGTTCATGTGTTTAGAGCAAAGGTCAATCTTCACACGAACCTTATACTAACTGCAAGGGGTTTGCAACGGCAATTTCCCATCCGGGAACCTGCGTGATGCGCGGACCTGCGGTGCTTCGCGGCAACGTCACTGACCGAGACCCCGGGAGATGGGGCGTTCGACCGAGCGGACGTCGATGAAGACGACCTGCTCTCCCCGCTCGTCGACTATGTCCTCCACCAGCAGCGATTTCTCGTCGAGGCGGACCGCCTCCCCGATCATGATCTCCACGTTCCCGCTCGTCACCAGTGCGGTCTCGTTGATACTGGGGGCCGTCACGACACGCACGGTGCCCGCAAGCTCCGCGCTCAACCCGCGAAGCACTGCCAGCGCGTTCCTGAGGGCTTTGGATGCGCTCCTTAAGCCAGGCTCGGCTGCGAAGTCAGGCAGGTCGCGGATCACCGGAAGGACCGTGACGGTCGCGGGGACGGACTCTGTCAACACGCGTGCATCACCGTCCACGTACCAAAACGACATCCCGGTATCCACCATCGCCACCGGAACGCGTTCGATGACGGCGATCCTCAGAGTGGAAGGAGGCTGTCGGTGCAGGGTCACCGCTGCGATCCACGGGCTCTCCATCAGTCGCTCCTCGACTCTTGGCGCATCGAAGCGCAGCAGCGTGGCGCCTTCAGGAAGCGCCGCCAGCGCGGTGACGTCGGCAGCCGAAAGCCGGTCGTTGCCGGTGACCTCGATGTTCTCGATCGCCAGAAGCTGGGAACCTGCCACCCCGGTCAACACCGCCCACGCAGCGAGGACACCCGCGCCGACGACCCCCAGCCGTACGATGAACAGCCGCTGCCGAGCAGCCCGCTTTCGCAAACGTTCTACCTGTTGCGGGCTCACACGTCTCCGAGCAGCGCCTTTACCCCTGGCCGGTGTCGTCCGGCGGCGAGACTCATCACTTCCCGCCGTCCGAAGTGGAGCACCTCGGTGCACCTTTACCTCCCCTTGAGGGTTAGCCTTCGGTTCGGCCGAGGTGTGCCTGCTCGTCGTTCCCGTGCCGACGTGGACTTTCCTACGCCGGGTCGAACGTGCCGAGGAACCTGAGTTCTGGTTGGAGTTCGATGCCATTGCTGTCCCTGACCGCCATCCGTATCTTGTGGATGAGGCCCATGACATCCGCTGCCCGGGCGCTTCCGTCGTTTATGATGAAGTTCGCGTGCACCTCTGATACCCGCGCACCACCAAGGCGCGTCCCCTTGAGCCCAGCGGCCTCTATCAGCCGGCCGGCTGACTCTCCTTCGGGATTGCGGAACACGCTCCCGGCGCACAGCGAGCCCAATGGCTGCGTCCGCTTGCGCCGCTCAAGGCTCGCCTCCATCTCAGCGCGGATCCTCCCCCTGTCGGACTCGCCCAGGCGCAGAAGCGTCTCGACGATGACCCCTTCGCCTGCAAGCCCGCTCACCCGGTAACCCCACGTCACATCCGTGGCGCGGATGCGCTGCAGGCCTGCTCCGGGAACATACAGCGTCACCGAATCCACTATGGAGTCCATCCAGACTCCTCGCGTGCCAGCGTTCATGGCAAGCGCGCCTCCGACCGTTCCGGGGATGCCTACCGCGAACTCAAGCCCGGCAAGCCCGCGTGAGAACGCATCCCGCACGACGTACGCAAGGCTGCAGGCCGCCCCGGCCTTGATCTCCGTGTCGTGCAGCGAGTGAGACCTGAACTCGCGACCCAGGAGCACCACCGCTCCGCGATACCCCGCGTCCGAGACGAGCAGGTTTGAACCTTTGCCCACGACCGTCCACGCGACGTCCATTTCCTCGCAGGCTCGCACGACGTTGGCCAGATCCGCGATCGTGTCGCACGTGACGTGCAGGTCCGCCGGCCCACCGATCCTGAAGCTCGTGTGGCGGGCCATCGGCTCATTCTCGCGGACTTCGCCTGCGACGGTTCGTTTCAGCCGTTCGGCAAGGATCGAGTGTGTCATCGCTGCCCGCTTCGCTCCGCCATGGCACCCATCAGCTCTGGCCCGACCGTGGTGACGTCGCCCGCGCCCATGGTCATCACCAGATCACCAGGACGGACCCTCTCAGCGATGTACCCGCCGATGTCACCGCGGTGCGGGAAGTAAGCAGCCTCGGCTCGAGGCTGGTGCCTCAGAAGCGCGTCGAGAACGGTCTTGCCGGAAACACCCGGCACTGGGGTCTCTCCGGCACCGTACACGTCCATCACAACGACGCGGTCCGCCGAATCGAAGGCCGCACCGAACTCATCGCCGAGCGCCTGGGTGCGCGAGTACCTGTGAGGCTGGAACACGACGAAGATCCTCTCGAAGCCGGCTGCGCGAGCCCCGGCGATCGTTGCTCGAACCTCGGTGGGATGGTGCGCGTAGTCGTCGACCACGAGCACTCCATCGACCTCGCCCAAGCGGTCGAAGCGACGCCGCACCCCCTCGAAACCCGCCAACCCACCCGCCGCGCGTTCGGGCTCGTACCCAAGGGCCCACACCGCGCACAACACAGCAGTCGCGTTGACCACGTTGTGCTCACCCGGGACTTGGATGGTGAACGCCGCGCTCGAACCGTCGGGGAAGTCCACCAGGAACCGGTGGCCCAGGCCAGCGGGCACCAGCGAATGACATCGCACGTCTGCGGCATCAGATCGACCGTAAGTGACCACCCGGCACGGCGAGCGGTCACGTACAAGCCCGACGAGCCGCTCGTCATCGGCGCACGCGACGATGACGCCGCTGGGATCGGTCCGCTCGATGAACTCACCGAATGTCCGCACGATCTCCTCGAAAGTGCCGTAGTGGTCGAGGTGGTCGGCCTCCATGTTCGTGAGGATCGACAGGTGCGGTCTCAGGTACAGGAAGGACCCGTCGCTCTCGTCCGCTTCGACCACGTAGTAGCCTCCGTCGCCGCACCGCGCGTTCGAGCCGACGTCGTTCAACTCTCCCCCGATCAGGAAGGTGGGGTCCAGGCCCATCCCGTCCAAAGCTCGGGCGAGCATCGAGCTCGTCGTGGTCTTGCCATGAGTTCCCGCCACGGCGAGGGTGGCATCGTCGCCTGAGAGGTGAGCGAGCATCTTGGCGCGCGGCCATATGGGAATACCCCTGTTCCGGGCGGCGACGAGTTCGGGGTTCCACTCCGGTATGGCCGAAGAGACCACCACGACCTCCGGGTTGCCGAGGTTCTCCTCGGCATGTCCAATGGACACGTGCACCCCGGCATCCTGGAGAGCTGTCGCGTACCGAGATGCGCGCAGATCGGAGCCGGTCACGACATATCCGCGATCGTGCAGCACACGGGCAAGACCGCTCACGCCTGCCCCGCCGATTCCTATGAAGTGTGCGTACACGGTACGGGTCACCGTGGCTCCTCTCGTGCATCGGCCAAAGACAGAA
>JAJZRZ010000068.1 GCA_021850085.1 Actinomycetes bacterium
GCGTTCGCTGGCATCCGGGTACGGGCGCATGCCCGAGGGCGCGAGTACGGCGTACCGCCGAGACGAGGAGGTGATCCAGCGTTGAGTATTCAATGCATCGCTGCGGAGGTGTCCACCTCCTGAGACGGCGTCTTGCGGGCAGACGGATGCCCGAGCGCTACGCGCTCCTGTGATCAGGACAAGGTCGCTGTTCCATGGCAGCGATGGGAGAGGGCCGCTGGGCGACCGGCGGCCCTCTCTACGTTGCGGGTAGGGTACTCTTCGTGTGGAAGGCTCGTTGCCGCGCGGCCTGTCTCGGCTCTGCCGAAAGTCATGGCGCCGCGCCCGACATGTATCCGGAGGACGGTCATACAGGGAACCATCGCGACACTTACACTCGTGGGCGCGGCGCTTCTGCTGGCGGGTGTGCTCGCGAGCAAGCTCACCTCCCGCTTCGGCATACCCGCCCTGCTGCTCTTCCTCGTGACCGGCATGCTGGCCGGCTCGGAGGGACCGGGGGGTATACCGTTCGACGATCCGCGCGTGGCGATGGGCATCGGCTCCGCGGCGCTGTTCCTGATCCTGTTCGATGGCGGGCTGCAGACCGACCTCAAGAACCTCACGCGCGACGTAGCCATCCGCGGTGCGCTGCTTGCCACGATCGGCGTGATGCTCACCGCCAGCGCGGTGGGCGCGTTCGCGGTGATGGTGCTCGACATGCCGCTCGCCGACGGCCTGCTGCTCGGCGCCATCCTGTCGTCCACCGACGCCGCCGCGGTGTTCTCCGTCCTGCGGTCGCGCAGCGTCGGCCTCTCGCCCCGCCTTCGCACGCTCATCGAGTTCGAGTCGGCCAGCAACGACCCGACTGCGGTCTTCCTCACCCTCACGCTTATCATGATCGCAATCGGCGACGCGCCTGCGGGTGCGTTGATCCCGTTGGCATTCGCGTTCAAGCTCGCGGGGGGCGGTGTCATCGGCTGGATCGCGGGTGGACTGCTTGTACGCTTGCTCAACCGGATAGACCTGGAGCACGACGGGCTGTACCCGGTGCTCACGTTCGCGGCCACCGGAGTGTTGTTCGGCCTGGCGGAGGTCGTGGGTACGAGCGGGTTCATAGCGGTCTACATCGCGGGCCTCACGATGGCCGGACGGGTCTTCGCGCACCGCCGAAGCCTGCTTCGTTTCCACGAGGGCGTTGCGTGGCTCATGCAGATCGTGATGTTCCTGATGCTCGGCCTGCTGGTCTTTCCATCCGAACTCCTCAGCCAAGCCCTGCCCGGCATGGCCATCTCCGCGGTGCTCATGTTCTTGGCGCGACCCGTCGCGGTGATGGTATGCCTTGCCGGCTCCGGCTTCTCGCTTCGCGAGCGGCTCATGGTCTCCTGGGTGGGACTTCGCGGCGCGGCGCCGATCATCCTGGCCACGTTCCCGATGGTCGCGGGACTGGGAACATCGGGGACGATCTTCAACACGGTGTTTTTCGCGGTTGTCTTCTCCGTGCTGATCCAAGGGCCCACCGCAGGGTGGATGGCACGTCTGCTCAAAGTGGACGAGCCGATCCGGCGCGTCGAGCGACTGCCGATCGAGATCGATGCCGATGCCGCCATGGGCATGGTGATCTCGCGCTTGCGTGTGGAGGCTGGATCCGTCGCCGATGGGAGCCACCTGCTCGACGTCGGTGGTCCGGATACGCCGCTCGTCATCCTAATGCGTAGGCAGGGCTGGTACTTCATCCCGACAGGGACCACCGTGCTCGCCGCGGGTGACGAGCTCCACGTGCTGGGCACCGCCGAGATGATCGAGGCGATGCGCTCGTACGTGTGCGAGGCCGCGTACTGCGATCTGTAGTGCCCGTTCGCATGGCATCGACCCGACGCTGTGGCGGGAGTAGGCTGATTCCGCCTCCCCGGAGGCGCTTGTCCGGCGACTACGCCTCGATGATCCCGCAAAGATGGGCCGTAACTTTTGCGCAAGCACCGGTCCTTGACGTGCGCGACGCATCGGCTACAATCCAGCGAACCCCGTGACTCCGCTACCGGTGGGTGAGCCGCATGACCCTGGCGCCGCGCTGCATGAGCACTCAGCATCCGGACAACGTTTCGGTGCCTTTCTTCGCGGCGTCCTCGGTCCTGGCGGGAGAGGACGAGGTTCGGGAGGCGTACTACGCCTACTCTCACCTTGGCTGCGACGAGCAGATGTGGGACGTCGAGGGCAAGGAGATCGACACCTACGTCGTCAAGAAGCTCCTGACGCTCGACGAATCCTACTTCCGCAACAACGTTTTGGGGCAGGACCTGCGTCTGACGCTTCGCGTGCCCAACCCGGAGATCGAGCGCGCGGAGGCCAAGGTCCTACTCGAGACGCTAGAGAGCATCCCGCGCTCGTTCGACGCTGCGAAGCTCTTCTACGGCGTGGACATAGCCCCGATCTTCGAGGTCATCTTGCCGATGACGACTTCGGCTGCAAGCATCGGCCGGATCTTCCGCTACTATCGGGATTTCGTCGTGGGCCGTCAGTCGATGCGGCTCGGTGACGATGGCCCCACCATCGCCGAGTGGATCGGGGAGTTCGGGCCTCAGCGGGTGGAAGTCATCCCTCTGTTCGAGGACATCCCCAGCATGTTGCGGGCGGCGCAGATGGTGGAGGAGTACCTCTCCGACAAGGACGTCTCCTACCAGCGGGTCTTCCTCGCCCGGTCGGACACCGCCATGAACTTCGGCTTGGCGTCGGCGGCTCTTGCCAACAAGATCGCGCTCGAGGACCTCGGGGAGCTTTCGCAACGCCGAGGTATCGGGATCCACCCCATCTTGGGGATGGGGTCGGCTCCCTTCCGCGGCGGACTCGACCCTTCCAGTGTCGAGCGCGTCGTGCGCGAGTATCCGAGCGGCGTGACGTACACGAGCCAATCGGCGTTCAAATCCGACCACCCCGTCGATGCGGTACGTGGCGCTGTCGCGTTCCTGAAGGCCCACACGGTCGGCCAGCCGCAACCCATCGACCGCGAACGGGCGCTCGACCTCATGGAGCGCTATTCACGAGCCTATCGCGAGCGCATCATCCAGGTGGCGCCCACCGTGAACGCTTTCGCACGCCTCGTGCCACCCCGCCGTGCGCGCAAGCTCCATATCGGGCTGTTCGGCTACTCGCGGGAGGTTGACGGAGTGACGCTGCCGCGAGCGATCTCCTTCACCTGCGCGCTGTACTCGGCCGGGCTTCCTCCGGAGTTGCTGGCGTTCGAGTCGCTGTCCAGCGACGACCTCGAGTTCCTCTGCTCGGCGTACCCGTCTTTCAATCGCAAGATCGCCGATGCGCTGCGCTATTGCGACCCCGATGGCCCGCTGATGACGTCCGACCTCCGGGAGGCCATCGGCCGTGCGGGCCACGAGTGGGCCACGGACCACGATCACATCGCCATCACGCGTCGGCTCTCATCAACGCTGTGCGGTACGAACGATGCCACCGCGCGCGATTTCGTGGTGAGCGCCGCCGCGCTCCGGCGATTTCTCGGGTGAAGGGGAGTGTGATGCGCGAAACGGATGCGGTTCTTCAGGAGCTTCGCGATGGCAACGAACGCTACGTGCAGGTGAGGGGCGGCATGTTACCCGGTGCGGGATGCCAGACCATGCCCGCGCACCGGCCCCGCGCGGTCGTCGTCGGCTGCTCCGATGCGCGGGTGCCGGTGGAGCAGGTCTTCGACCAGGGACCCGGGTCGCTGTTCGTGGTACGCGTCGCGGGTCACGTGCTGGAAGACGCCGCCTTGGCCTCGATCCTGTATGCGGTCCGGGAGCTGGATGTCCGGCTCGTGATCGTGCTCGGCCACCAGGCGTGCGGAGCCGTTCGTGCCGCGCTCGCGGGGATCTCGGACGAGGCCCTCCGCCCGCTCGTCGACCCGATCTCGGCCAGACTCGCTCGTGCAGCCGACGCGGGGCAGACCGAGGACCAGGCGATCCATGCGAACGCACGTGCCGCCGCCGATGAAGTGAGCGCGTTTCTGCGCGCGATCGATCCGGAACGCGCGGCCCATGTCAGTGTGTACTGCGCCGTCAAGGCGCTCGACACTGGAGAAGTGACGTGGTTGGACCGAGAGGAGACCGTATGAGCAAGGCGCCGTTGGTGGGGATCGTGATGGGGTCCAAGTCCGACATGGACGTGATGCAGAAGTGCGCGGATCGGCTCGAGGCGTTGGGCGTGCCCTTCGAGATGCAGGTGGCAAGCGCGCACCGGAACCCCGAGCGGGTGCACGCATGGGCTTCGACCGCGGCGGATCGCGGGCTGAAGGTCCTGATCGCAGCGGCCGGCAAGTCGGCCCACCTCGGCGGCGTCGTCGCGGCATTCACCACGCTGCCGGTCATCACCGTGCCGATGAAGACGAGCGACCTCGGAGGCCTGGATTCGCTGCTTTCCATGGTGCAGATGCCCACGGGCGTTCCCGTCGCATGCGTTGCGATCAACGGCGCCGAGAACGCCGCGATCCTCGCGTGCCAGATCCTCGGCACCGGGATGGATGAGTATCGGGCTGCCATCGCCGCGCTCAAGCAGGAGATGGCCGGGTCATAGTCTGCGCCCCAAGGTCTCGCACCCCGGGAGCGGGCTTCGCTCCCGGTGTCGGCCCCTCCTGCTATCCTGAAATGCGGTTCTGTTGTGACTGCGCGAGGGGGTACGGTGCGCGATCCGGTCGAGGGGTACTTCACTGCGCTTCGCGACATCCACGCGTCGGGCGCCGGCGTGGCCGAAACGAGCTACTACCCGGCGCTCTCGGCACTGCTCTCCGCGGTCGGGGCAGGCCTCAAGCCGAAAGTCACCGCCATCATCAACCTGCGCAACACGGGTGCGGGCATCCCGGACGGCGGGCTGTTCACGGCGCCGCAACTCAAGGGTTGGGATCCCGGCACCGATCCGCTCGCCGGGCAGCTTCCCGCACGCGGCGCAATCGAGGTTAAGGGCACGTCGGACGACGCTTTCGCCACCGCCAACGACGAGCAGGTGGCCCGCTACGTGGAGCGCTACGGTCTGGTGCTCGTGACCAATCTGCGCGATTTCGTTCTGGTGGGACGCGCCGCCGATGGTATGGGCACGCGCATCCTCGAGACCCTGCAGCTGGCAAAGACCGAGTCCGGCTTCTGGGCGATGGTGCAGCAGCCGCGTAAGTACGCCGCCGAGGCAGGAGAGGGGCTCACCGAGTTCCTCCAGCGCGTTCTGCTCCACAACGCGCCGCTGTCAGACCCCAAGGACCTCGCGTGGTTCCTGGCGAGCTACGCACGCACCGCTCGCCTGCGCTTGGAGCAGAAACGCACGCTGCCCGCCCTCGACGCGCTGCGCTCGCAGCTCGAAGACGCGCTCGGCCTCAAGTTCGAGGGCGAGAAAGGCGACCACTTCTTCCGCTCCACGCTCGTGCAGACGCTCTTCTACGGCATGTTCGCCGCCTGGGTGCTGTGGGCGCGTGAGCGCGACCGAGTCGCGCAGATCCCGTGGGAGAGCCGCTTCCAGTGGGAGACGGCCACGGCCACGCTGCATGTCCCCATGGTCTACGAGCTCTTCCGCCAGTTCGCCGACGTGAAGCAGCTCGGGCAGCTCGGCATCGCAGAGGTGCTCGAGTGGGCCGAGGAGGTCCTGTGGCGCGTGGATCGCGCGACCTTCTTCGACAGGTTCCAAGAGGACCACGCCGTGCAGTACTTCTACGAGCCCTTCCTCGAGGCGTTCGACCCGGCGCTTCGCAAGGAGCTCGGCGTGTGGTACACGCCCGACGAGGTCGTGAAGTACATGGTTGCCCGCGTGGACCGGGCGCTGCGCGAGGAGCTCGGGATCGCCGATGGGCTGGCCGACCCCTCGGTGGTCGTGCTCGACCCCTGTTGCGGCACGGGCGCCTATCTCGTGGAGGTGCTCCGAAAGATCGACGAGACGCTCACCGCCAAAGGCGCCGACGCACTCACGCGCCACGACGTGAAGCGAGCGGCGATGGAGCGTGTGATCGGCTTCGAGATCATGCCGGCTCCGTTCGTGGTGGCGCACCTGCAGCTCGGCATCCTGCTCGCCGAGCTCGGCGTGCCGCTGAAGGACGCCGACGAGCGCGCGGCCGTCTACCTCACCAACGCGCTCACCGGCTGGGGGGACGGCGGTCCCACGCCGCCCAAGGAGAAGCGCGGCGTGGCAGGCCAGCTGCACTCGACGCTGCTGTTCCCGGAGTTCGCCGAGGAGCGCGACGCCGCCGACCGCATCAAGCGCGAGGAGAAGATCCTCGTGGTGATCGGCAACCCGCCGTACAACGGGTACGCGGGGATGGCGGTCGATGAGGAGCGCGAGCTCTCCGAGGCGTATCGCACGACCAAGCGCGCGCCGAAGCCGCAGGGCCAGGGGCTGAACGACCTCTACGTGCGCTTTTTCCGGATGGCCGAGCGCCAGATCACTGAGCGCACAGGCCGAGGTGTGGTGTGCTTGATCAGTAACTACTCTTGGCTGACCGGTCTCTCATTCACTGGGATGCGCGAGTCGTTCATCGAGGCGTTCGACCACATCACTGTGGATAACCTGCACGGCGACAGGATCATCTCTGAGTATGCTCCGGACGGTCGGACCAGCGAAACGGTCTTCGCCCAAGGATCAAAGTCGCCCGGCATCAAGGTCGGCACCGCTATCGCCATGTGTGTCCGCTCAGGGACCGGCGGCGCATTGATCGAGTACGCGGACTTTGCGGAAGCGAGGGCGCTGGAGCGCAGACGGGCGCTGCTCCGGTCGCTAGAAGGCGAGTCGCGCTATCGTGAGGTGACGACGATCCTGGAACTCGGCCTTCCGTTCAGGCCGACCGAGGTCGCGGAGGGGTATCTGAGGTGGCCGAGGATCACGGAGTTGTTCCCGGTGTCGTTCCCCGGCGTCAAGACCAGCCGGGATGACTTCGTGGTGGACATCGACAGAGACCGGCTCGAAGAGCGGATTCGCACGTATCTCGATCCCGAGGTCAGTGATGCCGAGATTGCCGTCAGGTGGCCTGCGGCAATGGCCCGTGGTGGCGGGTTCAAACCAGCCGATACGCGTCGTGCCCTGCTGGACAAAGGATTCGTCGCTGAGCAGGTCATACGCTATGCATACCGTCCGTTCGACACACGCTGGCTCTACTGGGAGCCCTCAACGAAGCTACTGGACAGAGAGCGCTCAGAATACGTGCCGCATGTGGACGGCGTGACGCGATGGCTCGAGGCGCGGCAGCATGAACCTAAGGACGCGTTCGACCGCGGCTACATCACGACGGTTCTCACTGACAACATGGGCAACGGACTGTCCAGCTTCTTCCCCAAGAGCTTGGCTGTGAAGGAAGGCCTGCTGGATGACGGCAGCGGCCGCCTCTTGAATGTATCGATCGGAGTCGCAATGTATCTCGAAGACGGCAGAACGACCGCGCTGTTCGAACATGCGATTGCGATTCTGAACGCCGCCGCGTACAGGCATGAAAACGCCGGTGCTCTCGTACAGAACTGGCCTCGCATCCCCCTGCCTGCCGACGCCGTCGTTCTCCGCCAGTCCGCCGAGCTCGGAGAGCGGGTGGCGCAGCTGCTTGATCCGCTGCAGACCGTAGACGTTTCGCTTCGCGCCGGCACCCTCTCGGCCACCACCGGCTCCCTCGACCCCGCGACCGACCTCGCCGTCACCGCCCGCTGGGGCATCGCGGGCAAAGGCGGCATCACGATGCCCTCGACCGGCAAGCTCGACGAGCGCCCATACACCGCCGACGAGCGCCAGACGATTGCGGAGCACGCGACCACCCTCGGCATGTCGGCGGACCGTGCCATCGAGCTCCTTGGCGAGACGTGCTTTGACGTGTACCTCAACGACCAGGCGTACTGGCGCTGCGTGCCGTCCGCCGTGTGGCGCTACACGATCGGCGGCTACTAGGTGATCAAGAAGTGGTTGTCATACCGCGAGCGCGCGCTGCTCGGTCGCGACCTCAAGCCCGAGGAGGCGCGCTACGTCACCGAGGTGGTGCGCCGCATCGCCGCGCTCGTGCTCATGCAGCCCGAGCTCGACGCCAACTACGAGCGCGTGAAGGCGGACGTGTGGGAGTGGGAGAAGTGAGGCCTTTTGGCCGAGGAAGCACTCGCGCCACGCTTCGTCGCCGGAGTGTTATGCAGACTGTGGAAGCGTGGTTAACGGTACCCGCCGGACCCTGGAGGAGGGCCGTGGAGGTCTACGACCCTGATAGCGCACCTGACCCGGAGCCTTGGCTCGCGCTCGACGAGTGGGAGCGCCTCGATCTCGTGCAGGCCGCTGTCAGCGACGAGCCGCACCTTCCGAACCCCAAGCTGCAAACGACGATACA
>JAJZRZ010000069.1 GCA_021850085.1 Actinomycetes bacterium
CTCGCCGCCATGATAGGAGCGTGTGATCGATGAGAGTCGCAGTCATCGGTGCCGGCTCGTGGGGCACCGCGGTTGCGTGGCTGCTCGGAGGTAAGGACATCGAGGTCTCGCTGTGGGCGCGCGAAACCGAGATCGCCGAAAGCATCAACGCGGTGCATCGCAACCCGCACTTCCTGAAAGACATCGTCCTCCCCTCGTCCGTGCGCTCGACGCCGGAGATAGCCGATGCCGTCAGCGGAGCAGACTCGGTGGTGGTGGTCACGCCGAGCCATGGCGTCAGAGGCGTGGCCGAACAGATGCAGCCCTTCCTCGGCAACGATGTGCCAGTGATCGATCTTGCCAAAGGCGTCGAGCAGGGTACCGGCATGCGCATGACCGAGGTTCTCGAGGAGGTGCTCGGAAATCGCGACCGGCTTGCCGCCCTCTCCGGACCCAACCATGCCGAGGAGGTCTCCAAAGGAGTCCCTTCGGCCACTGTGGTCGCCGCGTACTCAGAAGCGGTGGGTAAGCTATTCCAGGACATGTTCATGGCCCCCACCTTCCGCGTGTACACCAACCCGGACGTCGTGGGCGTGGAACTCGGCGGCGCCTCAAAGAACGTGATCGCGGTAGCCGCCGGCATGAGCGACGGACTCGGTTTCGGGGACAACACGAAGGCCACACTGATGACACGCGGTCTAGCCGAGATGAGCCGGCTCGGTTCCCATCAGGGTGCCAACACGCTCACATACATGGGCCTCGCCGGCATGGGCGACCTCATCGTCACGTGCACCTCGCGCCATAGCCGCAACCGCGCGTTGGGCGAATGGGTGGCCAAAGGAGGCACGGTCGAGAGCTACGCGACCGAGACCAACATGGTCGCCGAGGGTGCGACGAGTGCCGTCTCCATCGACGACCTCGCACACCGTATCGGGATCGAGATGCCCATCACGCACCAGGTCCGAGCGATACTTTACGAAGGGCATTCCGCCTCAGAAGCGGTTGGCGTTCTCATGGGTCGTTCGGCTGCCGACGAACTGCGTGGCATGGGCCTTGTGGAAGACGAAGGGTGACGCGACATGCCCAACGATCTGTTCATAGCGCCGTCGATACTCTCGGCGGACTTCACGAGGCTCGCTGAAGCCACGGCGATGGTGGAGGAGGCGGGTGCCGACCTTATCCACTTGGACGTGATGGACGGGCACTTCGTCCCGAACCTCACCATCGGTCCGCCGATCGTGAAAGCGCTCAAGCGCGTCGCGCAGCGCCCGCTCGACGTGCACCTGATGGTCGCCGACCCAGACAGGACGGCGGCTTGGTACGTGGATGCCGGCGCCGACTTGGTGACGATCCATATAGAGGCGTCCACGCACACGCATCGCACCTTGTCAGCGATCCGCGCTGGCGGGGCCAAGGCTGGCATCACCCTCAATCCGGGCACCCCGGCCTCGGCCATCGCCGAGGTCCTGCCCTTCGTGGACCTCGTGCTGGTGATGAGTGTGAACCCCGGATTCGGCGGCCAGTCATTCATCGAGACGTCCGTCGCCAAGGTCGCTGAGATCCGTGGCATGTGCCGTAAGCTCGGGATCGAACCACGCATCGAGGTCGATGGCGGCATCGATGCACTCACGGCGCCTCGCGTGGTGAGAGCAGGCGCGGACACGCTGGTGGCGGGAAACGCGATCTTTTGCGCCGACGATCCGGTCGCAGCCATCCAGGGTATCCGGCGATCGGTGCTCGCGGAAATGGTGTAGACTGTCGCAAGACTTTCTTCAGGGCGGGGTGTGATTCCCCACCGGCGGTACAGCCCGCGAGCCCCTATAGGGGCCGATCCGGTGAGACTCCGGGGCCGACAGTGACAGTCTGGATGGAAGAAGGAAGGTACGTCTTCATGACGCTGTTCTCCGACCCTTCGGTCGGATTGGACGACCCGATGATGCAACGCGCGTACGCGCTTGCCGAGCAGGGTCGCGGCACCACCAGCCCGAACCCCCTCGTCGGTTGCGTGCTCGTGAGCGAGGGGAGGATCGTGGCGGAGGGCTTCCACGCCCGCGCGGGAGGCCCGCACGCGGAGGCGGTCGCGCTTGCCGTGGCGGGACCACGCGCTAGCGGATCCCATGCGTACGTCACCCTCGAGCCGTGCGCGCATTCAGGCCGCACACCGCCGTGCGTCGACGCGTTGCTGGCCGCGGGCGTGGCCGAGGTCACGATCGGGATGCCCGACCCCACCAACGAAGCGGGCGGCGGCGCACGCGTGCTTGAGTCCGCAGGCGTTCGCATCCATTGGGCTGACGACCCGGCACCCTTCGAGGTGCAGAACGAGGCATGGCTCACCCGCGTGCGACAGGGTCGGCCCTTTGTGCGGGTCAAAGTGGCAGTCACCCTGGATGGCCGACTGGCGCTCGCCGCTCGGAGGCGCTCCGCCATCACCGGTGACGGCGGTCGCGCCATCACCATGCGCCTGCGCCGTGAGGCGACGGCGGTGGCGGTAGGAGCTGCCACGGTCGATGTCGACGACCCCCGCCTCACCGCTCGCGAGCCTGATGGTTCCGATTCCGCCCGAACCCCGCGCCGCTTCGTGCTATCCCGCACGTCCGTGCCGCCGCTGCGCTCGTGCATGTTCGCTGACGGCGCCGACTGCACCTTCGTCACGAGCACGGTCGTGCCTGCCCGCGCGCTCGAGGAGTTGCGGGCTGGCGGGGTGCGCGTCCTGGTCTATCCGTACACCGCGTCCTTGCGAGGAACGCTTGCCGCGATCGCGGAGGACGGCGTGAACGACATCCTCGTCGAAGCTGGGCCGTCGATGCTCTCAGCCCTGTGGGACGGCGGGCTCATCGACGAACTGGTCGTTGTGACCGCCGGCGGCATGGGCGGGAACGCAGCGCCGCCGCTGTTCCTCGGCCAGGCTGATGCCGAAGGGGGCACCCTTGTCCCGCGTTTCGTTCCTGTAGAAGCCGGTATCGTTCAGGGCGATGCTGTCACCGTGTGGCGCCCGCAACGGGAGCGGGCACCCGGAAAGGGGATGTAAGCAGATGTTCACCGGGCTCATCGAGTGTGAAGGCATCATCACCCGGGCAGAGCGAATGTCCGGGGGAATGCGCTTGGAGGTCTACTCGCCAGAGTTCGGCCGTGACATGGCCATCGGCGACTCCATCGCGGTCGACGGTGTGTGCCTGACCGTCGCAAAGTTCATCAGGGGTGCGTTCCTCGCGGACGTGAGTGCAGAGACGCTGGAGCGCACCACTCTCGGCGCGCTGCAGCCGGGCGCGAAGGTGAACCTGGAACGGGCCCTGCGTCTTTCCGACCGGCTCGGAGGGCATCTGGTCTCAGGGCACGTGGATGGCACTGGCCATCTGGAGCTCAGGCAGCCTGCGGGAAAGTTCACCGTGTATCAGTTCCAGGCTCCTCCCGACGTGATGCGCTACGTGGTGGAGAAGGGCTCAATCGCGGTCGACGGCATCTCTCTCACGGTAGCCAAGGTGGGTCCGCAAGGTTTCACCGCTGCCGTCATACCCCAAACCGACACAGTGACCACCCTCAAGGACAAAGCGATAGGCGCAGCAGTGAACCTTGAGTCCGACATGCTGGCAAAGTACGTGGAGCTCTTCATAGGCGTTTACGGTGGAACCTCTGGGACGCCGGCTCCGGAGAAGCGGGGCCTCGGAGAACTGCTGCGCGAGCTTTCGGAGGGCGGCAGGTGAACGCGCAAGTACCATTCGCCTCCATCGAGGAGGCGATCGCCGATATCGCTGCCGGTCGCATGGTGATAGTCGTGGACGACGAGGGCCGCGAGAACGAAGGCGACTTCGTGATGGCCGCCTCCATGGCCACTCCCGAGGCGGTCAACTTCATGGCGACGTTCGGGCGCGGACTCATCTGCCTGCCGCTTACCGAAGAGCGCCTCGATGCGCTCGACATCCCGCCGATGACGGGGGAAAACACCTCCGAGCACGGCACGGCGTTCCACGTGTCGATCGGCGCGAAAGGACGCATCACCACCGGTATCAGTGCGGCAGACCGGGCCGCGACGATACGCGCGGCGATCGATCCGAAGTCCACCCCCGAGGACATCTCACGTCCAGGTCACGTCTTCCCGCTTCGCGCGCGAACGGGGGGTGTTCTCGAACGTGCGGGTCACACCGAGGCAGCTGTCGACCTCGCACGGCTTGCGGGCCTGTACCCCGCGGGGGTCATCTGCGAGATCATGAACCCCGATGGCACCATGGCGCGCCGTCCGGAGTTGGAGGCGGTCGCTGCGAGGCATGGCCTGAAGCTCGTCACTGTCGAGGATCTCATTCGCTTCCGCCGCCGGACCGAACGGCTCATCGACCGCATCGCAGCGGTCACGCTGCCCACCGAGTTCGGCGAGTTCACCGCTTACGGCTATCGCTCCCGGCTGGACGATTCGACCCACATGGCACTTGTCGCGGGCGAAGTCTCGGACGCCGAAGACGTCTTGGTGCGCGTCCACTCGGAGTGTCTCACCGGTGATGTTTTCCACTCGCTGCGATGCGACTGCGGACAGCAGCTCGCCGAGGCGATGCGCCGGGTGCAGGCCGAAGGTCGCGGCGTGATCCTGTATATGGTGGGACATGAGGGCAGGGGCATCGGGCTCGCCAACAAGCTGCTAGCCTATGAACTCCAGGAGCAGGGCGCGGACACCGTCGAGGCCAACGAA
This sequence comes from Actinomycetes bacterium, assembly GCA_021850085.1. Classification (GTDB taxonomy): domain Bacteria; phylum Actinomycetota; class Coriobacteriia; order Anaerosomatales; family Anaerosomataceae; genus UBA6100. Next base: position 4,658 of record JAJZRZ010000069.1, read on the forward strand.
GCGCTCGGCTTCCCGGCGGATCTGCGCGACTACGGTATCGGCGCCCAGATCCTCGCCGACCTGGGGCTGACCTCGGTGCGGCTGCTGACGAACAATCCCAAGAAGCTCGTCGCCCTCCAGGGCCACGGCCTTCACGTGACCGAGCAGGTTCCGCTGCAGATGCCCTGCGGGCCGGAGAACCTCAGGTACCTGAAGACGAAGAAGGACAAGCTGTCGCACCGGCTGGACCTGCCGGGCGAGGTGTAGGAGAGGAGTCGGACATGGCACAGTACGAGGGCGACTTGATCGGGAGTGGTCTGCGCGTGGGCATCTGTATCAGCCGCTTCAACGAGCTGCTGTCGTCACGGCTGCTCGGCGGTGCGATGGACGCGCTCACCAGGCACGGCGTGGCGAAGGACGACATCGATGTGGCATGGGTGCCCGGCGCGTTCGAGATACCGCTCGTCGCCCAGCGCCTCGCACGGAGCAGCTCGTACGACGCGGTGATCGCCCTGGGTGTGGTCATCCGCGGCGGGACGCCACACTTCGAGTACGTTTCCGCCGAAGTCTCCAAAGGCATCGCGAAGGTGTCGCTGGATTCTGGAGTCCCGGTGACCTTCGGTGTGATCACTGCCGACACCCTCGACCAGGCCGTCGAGCGGGCGGGCACCAAACACGGGAACAAGGGCTGGGACGCGGCGCTGGCGGCGATAGAGACCGCGAAGGTCCTCAGAGCGCTCGGCGAGGCCTGAACCGCAAGAGAACGCCCGGTGCGCCGTTTCCGGCCGCCGGGCGTTCCACGGGCTATCCAGAGGGTTCTCGCCATCCTGTGGCTGTCAACCGTGGACGTCCTGTCAATCGCCCCGGAGAACTCGCCTCGAGGGGGAAGGTCACCGTAGCAGACCCCCGTGCGGCCAACAAGCGACCGCATGTTCGATTCGACGAACGGTCGTCCGCGAATCGTATCCGGCTCCCACGTACTGCGTGCATGGCTGTGGATGACGTGCGCAAGCCGCTTCACGCAGACGGCTGGCGTCGGGTAAGGTGTGGGCACGGACACCACACGCAAGGAGGAGCGATGGTCGATGGACCGATTGAAGAGCGCGCCGACCGTTTCGCCGTTCTCGAGGTCTTCGGGATCACGCTCGAGGTCAGCAACCCGCGGCTCGCCGAACTCCTGACCATGGACGCGAGCGACGCGTTGACATCCGACATGCGCGACCTCATCTCTTCGGACCGCCGCACGGTCTCAGAAGCGCTCCCGGACGTGGTCGTCTCGATGCCGACCGCACGAAGCGACGCGTCGGTGCGTGCACGTCAGGATTTCAGACGCCGGGCCGATGAGCTGGGGATGGTGCTCGGATTCTGCGTCGAGCCAGACGGAACGTGGTCCTCCGAGACCGGTATCGACATCATGACCAGGACCATCGAACGCCCACTCACCGTTGCCGCCGCCGCTCATTATGTCGCCGAGGTCGCCGCCGTCACGGACCGGCTTGCCGACACCACGAGCGTTCTGTTCATCGTTGAGGGTCAGCAGACCGCCGACGTGTTCAAGGTCGCGATCCGCCAGCGTCGACTGCACAACGTCATGAGGACAGTATCGATCGTCAGCTTGGAGGAGATGGGGGTGCGGGCGACCAGCGGGCTGCTTTCGCATCGTGGTGTCCTCGTCTTGCTCGCGCCAATCGCTGACATCGACGCGGGCGAGATCATGTCGCTGCTCCACGCGGATGAGTCCGCGACCCGAGGGCAGGATGCCGAGGCATGATCGACCTGCATGTGCACACGTGGCGTTGCAGGCACGCCGAGGGGACGCCGGACCAGTACGTGGCCGCCGCAGCCGAGCGCGGCGTGTCGGTGCTCGCTTTCACCGAGCATCTGCCTTTGCCCGCTGCGCTCGTGCAAAGTGTCCCCGGGGCCGCGGGGTACGCCATGCCAGCCGAGGAGTTGGCCGAGTACGTCGCAGAGGTCGCACGGGCCGCGGCGCTCGGCAGGGAGCTCGGCGTGGAGGTCCTTCTCGGGGCCGAGATCGACGCTGTCCCTCAGGCACGAGATCACGCGGCCGCACTTCTCGCTCAGCACCCGTTCGATCTTGTGTCGGGCTCGGTGCACCTGATCGACGAATGGGCCTTTGACGACCCCGCCCACCGGGTACGCTACGCCCAGTGGCGGACCGCCGAGTTGTGGGAGCGCTACTTCCACGACCTCGCCGAAGCTGCCCGCAGCGGCCTGGCGGACGTGATGGCGCATCCTGATCTGATTAAGAAGTTCTGTGGGGCGCCTGAGAACTCCGTCACGCATCTGTTCGAGAGCGCGGCCGAGGCTTTCGCGGAGGCTGGGGTCGCCGTGGAGGTGAACACGTCGGGGCTCCGGAAACCGTGCCGCGAGATCTACCCGTCGCTCGAGCTGTTGTCGGCGATGCGCAGACGCGCAGTGCCCGCGACGATAGGTTCAGACGCGCACTGTCCTGGTGATGTCGGAGCAGACAGCAGCCTCGCGGTCGCGCTGCTCGAGCAGGCAGGGTACCGCTCTGTCATCGTGTTCCGCGCCCGGGTTCCCGAGGAGGTGGGGCTCCATGAGCTCTGAGCGGACCATCAAGGATCTCGCCATCGCCTTGGAGCAGCGTTTCCCGAATGTGTGGGCCGAGCAGTGGGATAACGTCGGACTGATCATCGGCGACGGCGCGCGACGGCTCACCGGCGTCCTCGTCACCCTCGACGCCACCGCGCAGTCCGTGCGCCGCACGGCCGAAAGCGGTGCCAACGTGCTGCTCACGCATCATCCGCCATACCTGGAACTTCCCGAGACCGTTCGGGCAACGCAGGGCCCGGTCGGTACGCTTGAGGCGGCGCTGCGCCTGGGGATCGCGGTCGTGACGCTCCACACTAATCTGGACCGATCTCCGGAGGGTGCGACAGCGCTCCCGGCGCTCTTGGGCATGACCGTCGTATCGGCGCTCGAGGACGACCCTGAGCGGGTCGCCGTCATCGTCACGTACGCGCCTCCCGAGATGGCGGAAAACGTGCGCGGCGCCATGGCGGCTGCCGGGGCCGGCAGGGTGGGCCGCTACGAGCGGTGCGCCTTCTTGGCATCGGGAACAGGTGTGTTCTCGCCGCTGCCCGAAGCCATGCCGGCCGTCGAGGACTCTGGCGACGGCGTGCGGGAGACGCGTATCGAGATGATCGCTCCGCCGTCGGCTGTGGCGCAGGTCCTTGAGGCCGCTCGTGCCGCGCACCCGTACGAAGAACCGGTGATCCTCGCGGCGGACGCGCTTCGCGCGCGGGGCGTCGCGCGGATGGGTCGCGTGTGCACGTGGCGTGAGGGAGGGTCCCTCGGCGATCTTGCGGAGCATACCTCGCGCGTTCTCGGGTGCACGTGCCGAGTATGGGGCGACCCGTCGCATCCGGCGGGTCGTGTCGCGGTTGGGGGCGGCTCCGGCGGCGCGCTCGTGTCCGCCGCCTCGCGCGCCGCCGATACCCTGCTCGTCGGCGAGCTTCGGTATCATGACGCTCTGGCCGCGACCGCGGCGGGGTTGGGAATCATCGAGGCAGGCCACGACACCACCGAG
>JAJZRZ010000070.1 GCA_021850085.1 Actinomycetes bacterium
TGACAGGGATGACGTAGGCGCCGAGCCCGGCAGCCACTTCCTGGGAGACATCTTCGCGGCACTCTCCCTGTTGCTGCTCTCTCTCGGCGTGCTCGCGCTCGGGCTATCGGCGTTCCTCGTCGTCAACACCGTATCCGCGATCATGGCGCAGCAGGTCCGGCAGGTGGGGATCATGAAGGCCGTCGGCGGGAGCGCTTCGCAACTGGAAGCGCTGTATGCCGTGATGGTCCTCGCGTATGGCGTGCTCGGCGTGGCTGTGGGCCTTCCCGCCGCGGCGGCCGGATCGCGCTGGTTCATCGGCTTTGCCGCCGAGGTGCTCAACTTCCGGGTCACCGACTACTCGGTTCCCGGGTGGGTCGTAGCGGTCGAAGCGGCGCTTGGCCTCCTCGTGCCACTGTTGGCCGCTGCAGGCCCAGTCCGCCGCGGCGTAAGACAAAGCGTCGCAAGCGCGCTGACCGCGACCGGCATGTCCGGGGCCAACTTCGGCAGAGGACGGCTCGACTTGCTCCTAGGTTCGGTGCGCGGTCTCCCGCGTCCCGTCGCGCTTGCGCTGCGCAGCACGTTCCTGCGCAAGGGACGCCTCGCGCTGACCCTATCGACGCTCGCCCTCGCCTCTGCGGTCGTGATCTCGGTCCTGAGCGTCCAGGCCTCCATCGGACGCACGATCAGCGACCTCGAGGACTGGTGGCGTTACGACGTGCAGCTCTCGTTCGAGACTCCGCAGGACGCCGATCTCGTGGAGGAAGTTGTGGCCGCGGCGCCCGGTGTGGACTCCTTCGACTTGTGGCACGTGTTCCCGGCTGCGTTGGTGCGCGATGACGGCACGCGCAACGAGTCCTTCGGCATCGTCGGCCTCGATCCGGAAACCGATCTCGTCGGGCCGAACCTTGTGGAGGGCCGCTGGATCGAACCCGGTGACGCCGGGGTCATAGTCGTCAACACAGACGTCCTGAACCTCGAGCCTTCGATGCTGCTCGGCAGCTCGGTCACACTCGAGGTGCTCGGCCAGCGTCGCGAATGGCGCGTGGCGGGAGTCATCAAAGGACAGCTCGGAGGTCCCACAGTCTACTGCACCACCAACGCTTTCCTCGACGCGGTCAGCGTGGACCCTGGCATCACGCGGGTCGCGGTTCGGGGGGACCAGCGCGGCGCGGCCGCTGAACAGACGCTCCTCGACGCAGTGGAGACCAGGCTGCGCGAAGCCGGCCACACCGTCTCGTCCACGCGCACGCGCGAAGTTCTCACCGGCCAAGTGAGAGAACAGCTCAGCATCCTCGTCGCTTTCCTGGTCATCATGGCGGCGCTGCTGGCCTCGGTCGGCGTGATAGGCTTGACCGGCAGCATGACGATCAACGTGCTTGAAAGCACACGGGAGATCGGGGTGATGCGTGCCACGGGAGCTCAGCATCGCTCGATCTACCAGATATTCGTGACCGAGGGAGTGACCGTGGGAGCGCTGGCATGGTTCGCCGGCGCGCTGCTGTCGTATCCGTTGAGCCTCGGCCTCGTCGCGCTGCTCGAGATGGCGATCGGCTTCCCGCTCAGCTACGCGTTTTCGTTTGGCGGGATGGCGGCTTGGCTCGCGATCATGCTGGCCATCTCCGCCATCGCCAGCATCGCTCCGGCGTTCAGGGCCTCACAGGTGAGCGTGCGTGACGCCATAGCCTACGAGTGAGGGTGGCGGCAAGCCTCCGGCAGGCGTTGGTGCTGCCCAGAGTAGCGCTGTGTCACAATACCGGGGAGGAACGTACCGTCGGCGTCCGCACGAAACGCCGTGACTTCGAGGGGCGATACCCATGACCGAACCCAGATTCGGACGACTTCTCACAGCTATGGTCACGCCCTTCACCCCAAACGGTGGGCTTGACCTGCCGCGCGCTCAGGAGCTGGCGCTGCGACTGCTCGACCAGGACACCGAGGCGCTTGTAGTCTGCGGCACCACCGGCGAGTCGCCAACCGTGTTCTACGACGACAAGTTGCGCCTGTTCCAGGCGGTTCTGGAAGCCGTCGATGGCGCCGCGCCCGTGATCGCCAACGCGGGTGACAACTGCACGGACGACTCGGTGGACTTCGCACGCCGAGTGGCCGGCCTCGGCGTGGATGCGATCATGGCGGTGGTACCGTACTACAACAAGCCGCCCCAAGAGGGCCTGTACCGCCATTTCGGCGCCATCGCTCACGCGGTGGACATTCCTGTGATCCTCTACAACATCCCGGGACGCAGCGTCATCAACATGGAGGCCGCCACCACGCTCCGGCTGGCCGCGGACTTCGAGAACATCGTCGCCGTGAAAGAAGCCAGCTCCAACCTCTCCCAGATCGCGGCCATCATAGACGGGGCGCCACGCGGCTTCGAGGTCCTCTCCGGCAATGACGAGGACACCCTGCCAATGATGGGCCTGGGCGCGACCGGCGTGATCTCGGTGGCTTCACACTTGGTCGGCCCGCAAGTCGCTGAGCTGGTGAACGCGCAGGCCAGCGGCGACCACACACGCGCCCTCAAGACGCATCTTGAGCTCATGCCGCTGTTCAAGGCGTTGTTCATGACCGCGAACCCCATCATGGTCAAGAAGGCGCTGGAACTCGCCGGCTTCCCAGCGGGGGAGTGCCGATTGCCGCTCATCCCGGCCACCGGCGAGCAGACGGCCGAGCTCGACAGGGTCATGCGACACCTTGGCATCCTCACCTGACCGAACCGCGCGGCCGGGGCCGCGCGACCTTTGCCCACCCAGAACACTGAAGGAGCCCAGAAGACACTCCATGACATCAAAGACAAAGAATCGCTTACGCGTCGTCCCGCTCGGGGGTCTCGACGAAATAGGCAAGAACATGACCGTCCTGGAGTATGGGGACGACATGATCGTGATCGATGCGGGGCTGATGTTTCCTGATGATGACCATCCGGGCATCGACCTCATCCTCCCCGATTACAGCTACATCATCCAGCGTCGCGAGAAACTGCGGGGCATCATCATCACCCACGGTCACGAGGACCACACGGGCGCCTTGCCGTACCTGCTCAAAGACCTCGACGCACCGGTTCCGGTGCTTGGGACGCGACTGACCCTCGGCATCGTTCAAGGCAAGCTCGAAGAACACCGCATCAAGAAACCTAGACTCAAGGAGGTCAAGCCGGGGGGCCATGTCACCCTCGGCGCATTCGGGATCGACTTTTTGGCCGTCAACCACTCGATACCCGATGGCGTGGCGATCTTCGTGCGCACGCCGGTCGGCACCGTTCTGCATTCCGGCGACTTCAAGCTCGACCAGACGCCGATCGACGGCCGCATGACCGACTACGGAGCGTTCGCAAAGGCGGCCAAACAGGGTGTGACGCTGCTGATGAGCGACTCCACCAACGCCGAGACCCCGGGACACACACCGTCGGAGGCCATCGTCGGCGCCACGCTGCGCGAGATCTTCGCGCGCGCCAGGCAACGCATCATCGTGGCGTCTTTCGCCTCTCACATCCATCGCGTCCAACAGGTGTGCGACGCGGCGGTCGCGTGCGACCGCAAAGTCGTGGTGACAGGCCGCTCCATGATCAACACCACCCGCATCGCGCGTGAGCTCGGGTACCTGCACATCGCAGACGAAGACCTCCTCGATGCCTATGCTATGGGAGACCTCCCGTCCGACAAGGTGGTCGTGCTGTGCACCGGCAGCCAGGGTGAGCCGCTTTCCGCCCTCGCTCGGATCGCCAACGGTGACCACAAGACCGTTCAGATCGAAGCAGGAGACACGGTGGTCATATCGGCCACCCCGGTCCCGGGCAACGAGAAGGCCGTGAGCCGAGTGATGAACCGCCTCTTCAAGGCTGGAGCCGATGTGGTCCACCGCGGAGTGGCCCGCGTGCACGTGTCAGGGCACGCGGCCGAGGAGGAGCTCAAGCTCATGTTGAACCTCATCCAGCCGGTGAACTTCGCCCCAATCCACGGCGAGACCCGCCATCTGCACGCGCACGCCTCGCACGCCCGAGCGGTGGGCATACCGGATGAGAACATCTTCGTGCTGGAGAATGGTCGCTGCCTCGAGATATCGGAGGAGGGGGCAAGGCTGGGCGAACGTGTGGAATCCGGTGTCGTGTATGTCGACGGGCTCGCGGTCGGCGATATCGGTCATCTGGTTCTCCGTGACCGTCAGGTCCTGTCGAGCGATGGCATCGCCGTGATCGTGGTAGCCATCGATGGCCAGACAGGTGCCGTGGTCAGGGACGTCGAGCTCGTCACCAGGGGGCTCGTGCTCGCTGGCGACGCCAGCGGGGATTCCATGGACGGGGCGCACGCTCGCATCGCCAAGGTCCTCCGGCGGATGTGCAGCGAAGGCGTACCGGACACCGCGGGCATCAAGAGGGCGCTGCGCGACTCGGTCTCACAATACATCTGGGACAGTTCGCGCCGTCGTCCGATGATCATCCCCGTGGTCTTGGAGGTATAGGTGAGCCTGCTTGAAGCCATCGTCCTCGGCATCACTCAAGGGATCACCGAGTTCCTTCCGATCTCGAGCGATGGCCACCTGATCCTCGTGCCAGCGATTCTCGGATGGAAGCGCTTCGGCCTAGGCTTCGACGTGGTGCTTCACGCCGCGACGCTCATGGCCACGATCGCGTACTTCCGGCACGATGTATGGCGCCTGCTCACGGGGTTGCTGTCCCGCACCGAGGAGCGTGCGCGGGACCGCAGGCTCGCGTGGTTCCTCATCGCGGCCACCGTACCGAGTGCGCTGATCGCACTCGCCCTCGAGCCCCTCGTCGAGGGGGTAGAGACGCTTCCTATGGCCTCACAGGTCTCCGTCGTAGGCGCATTCCTCTTGCTCACAGGGGCCTTGCTCGGCGGCGCGGAGGCGCTGGCCCGCCGCGCACGACACTCGATCCAGCACGCTGAGGAGATCCCGCTGCGCCACGCGATCCTGATCGGCATCGCCCAAAGTTTCGCAGTTGCCCCCGGCCTCTCGCGGTCTGGCACCACGATCGCCGCTGGCGTCGCACTGGGGATACGGCGCGACGAAGCAGCGCGCTTCTCGTTCCTGCTGTCCATACCGATCGTCACCGCCGCCACGGCCAAGAAGGTCATCATCGATGTGGGCCTGCAAGGAGGGACCCTGCCGTCCGCGCTTCCCCTGACCGTCGGCCTTGCCACCACGGCCTTGGTGGGCTACGGCGCCATCGCGCTGCTCCTGCCGTTCGTGCGACGCCACTCGCTGTGGGTGTTCGCCATCTACACCGTCATCGCCGGTACCGCCATACTGGTCACGAACGTCCTGACTTAGGCCGAGGGAGACTCGCGCATGGCCACCGGCCGATCAACCAAGGACCCGAAGAACCGGAAACGACCGTCGGGCGGCAAGCCCCCAACGAGGCGCACCGCGCCGGTGTCCCGGCTTCTCGACGACGACAGCCGCCATGAGATCGCCGGCGTGGTGCTCGGCGCACTGGCCATCGCGCTGGGCATCAGCGTCTACTCGGAGTCGGCCGGTGTGGTCCCGCAGGCTGTCTCGAGCGTGCTGCGGAGCGGATTCGGGCTCGGCGCCTACGTCATCCCTGTCATCGTGCTGCTGTGGGCGACCACGTTCTTCATGACTGGACTTCGCGTCAACGAGGTCCGTGTTGGAATCGGGCTCGGCCTTGTCTTGCTGTCGTTCATCGGCGCGCGCGCCATCGGCAACGACCCGGCCATGCAATGGGCACCTGCGGTCCTCTCGACGAGCGGCGGCTACGTGGGTGGCGGCATCGCGTGGCTGCTGCGCGGACTGCTGGGCCCCGCGATCGCGTATGTGGTGGCCGTGGCGCTCGGCATCGTAGGACTCGTCTTCGCCGGTCTGTCGATCACCGAGGTCGTCGAAGGCATCCGCAGCCTGTTCAGCCGCCCATCTGCGGAGACTGACATCCCTGCGGCTTCCCCGCGACGGCGAGCCGCTCGCACCGTCTTGCTCGCGGACTTCAAGGATGCGTCCGCCTTCGAGCACGACTCGGCTCCTGCGCCGCTGAACAGGGTCCGCGCCGCCGACCCCGAGGTCTCCAAGCCCACATTACCCACGGTCCCCTCGGCTCCGCCCCGCTCGCTTGAAGGCTACGAGCTGCCGCCCGTAGGCGCGCTCGTCCGAACACCGGAGACCTCCGCCCAGCACAAGGCGTCGGAGAAGGAGCTTCGCCACACCGCAAGCCTCATCGAGCAGACCTTCGCCACGTTCGACATCCTCGCTCGCGTGGTGAACTGGATACCCGGACCTACGGTGACGATGTTCGAGGTAGAGATCGCCAAGGGCGTGAAGGTGAATCGTGTCACCGCGCTCTCCGACGACCTCGCGCTGGCGCTTGCCGCGCCCACCATCCGTATCCTCGCGCCGATTCCCGGCAAGAGCTACATCGGCATAGAGGTCCCCAACGCCGGGCGCACGACGGTCACCCTGGGCGACCTCCTCCACTCCGGGCTCGTTGCCGACCCACGTCCACTCATGCTCGCCATCGGAAAAGACGTAGCCGGGGAAACGATCGCGGCGGACCTGGCCACCATGCCCCACCTCCTGATCGCGGGCTCCACAGGCACGGGTAAATCGGTGTGCATCAACGCGCTCATCATGTCGATCCTCATGCGCGCCACTCCGGCCGAGGTCCGCCTGATCCTCATCGACCCCAAGCGCATCGAGCTCAACTTGTACAACGGCGTTCCGCACCTGTACGTGCCCGTGGTGACAGAAGCCAAGGAAGCGGCCTCCGCACTGCACTGGGCGGTGGGGGAGATGGAGGCCCGGCTCAAGAAGCTCCAGAAGGCTGGTGCGCGCAACATCGCGCAGTACAACACCACGATTCGCGAGGGCGGGGGGCCTGAGGGGGCCGATGAGCTCCCTTACCTGCTGATCATCATCGACGAGCTCGCGGACCTGATGATGGTGGCGGCCAAAGAGGTCGAGGACTCCATCTGCCGCATCGCGCAGCTCGCCCGCGCCGCGGGCATCCACCTGATCGTCGCCACGCAGCGCCCGTCCACGGACATCATCACGGGCCTGATCAAGACCAACATCACGAACCGGATCGCGTTCGCGGTATCCTCCGGTATCGACAGCCGGGTGATCCTCGATCAACCGGGGGCCGAGAAGCTTGTCGGTCTTGGCGACATGCTGTTCTCCACGCCGGCCTGGCCCAAACCGAAACGAATCCAGGGCGCGTACGTCACCGAGGCCGAGATCGACTCGGTGGTCGCGCACGTCAAGGGTCAGGCGGAGCCTGACTACCATGAGGAGATCCTGCACCTCAAGGTGACGACCGCCTCGGGCAGTCTTGAGAGCGGGGGTGATGACGACCCGCTGCTTTGGGAGGCGGCTGACATCGTGGTCACGAGCGGTATGGGTTCCACATCCTTGCTCCAGCGGCGTCTGAAGGTGGGTTACGCGCGAGCCGGGCGTATCATGGACATGCTAGAGATGAAAGGGGTCGTCGGCCCGCCCGACGGCAGTCGGCCGCGTGACGTGCTGGTGGACATCGAGGAGCTCGAGTCGCTCAAGATCTTCGAACGCGAGGAGCGCGACGATGCGTGATGTCATACGCATGACCCAGGAGGTGTGATGTGCCCGTAGGCACGACCCTCATAAACCTCCGGCGCGAACGGGGTAAGACGCTCGCCGACCTGGAGAACAGCACCAAGATCATGGGCCGCATGCTCTCGGCGCTCGAGAACGAGCGCTGGGATGAGCTGCCCGCACCGGTGTACGTCAAGGGCTACATCCAGAACTACGCGAGCGTGCTCGGCGTGGATCCGATCCCGCTCCTCGATGAGTACGCCAAGGACATCTCGGCCAGGCCCGAACGCATCGTGTTGCGCAAGATTCCCGAATCCACCGTCGTCCCACACCGGCTGGAAGTGCACGATATCCCTCGCCAGGCATGGGTGGCCGTCGCCGCCACAGTGCTCTTGGTTGCGCTGATCGTTTGGGGCATCTCCACGCTTATGACCCGGGACGATGCGCCCCCGCCCATCTCTCCGGAGACCACGGCCACCCCCACGCCCACGAGCACACCTGACGGTCAGACCGGTGCGATCCCTGAGTCCGAGGCTATGGCGGAAATCACGCTCGCCCGAGGCGAGTAGCACCCACGAGGAGGAACAATGGCCAAAGAACAGAGCTTCGATGTCGTGTCCCAGGTCGACATGCAGGAAGTCGACAAC
>JAJZRZ010000071.1 GCA_021850085.1 Actinomycetes bacterium
CTCATCGGGGTCTGGTTCAACCAGCCCTACATGGAGCAGCGGTTTCGCGTCGGCGAGCGCGTGGCGTTCGCGGGGACGGTCCTGTTCGAGTTCGGCCTGAAGCAGATGCGCAACCCCTTCGTCGAGAAACTCGGCGACCAAGAATCAGCAGCCGACATCGCTCGGATCCTGCCGGTGCACCGTGCTACGGAAGGCCTGTCGACAAACTGGATCAGGCGGCTGGTGGCCGGTGCGCTCTCGTATGCCGGCGATGTCCCTGACCCGCTGCCTTCGACCATCCGGGCCCGCCGAAACCTCGTCCCTCTCGTCTCGGCTCTAGCAGACATCCACTTCCCGTCACGCGCCGAGGACGCAGCGGCCGCGCGAACCCGTCTGGCCTACGATGAGCTGCTCGCCATCCAGCTTGCAATGGCGATCCGGCGTCAGGCGGTTAGCCGTTCCGCGGGGTTCGCCCACACGGTCGACGGGCATCACGTGGCCGCAGCCGCGGGAGCCCTGCCGTTCGAGCTGACCTCCTGCCAAAGTGCCGCCGTTCACGCGATCATGAGCGACATGGCTTCGGCTCATCCGATGAACCGCATGCTCCTGGGCGACGTCGGCACCGGGAAGACCGCGGTCGCGGTCCACGCACTCGCCGCGTGCGCCGACTCCGGCACACAGGCCGCCATGATGGCTCCCACCGAGGTGCTTGCCTCGCAGTACTCTCGCTCGATCGGCCCGGCGCTCGACTCGGCGGGCATCCCTTGGGCGCTGCTCACCGGTTCCACGAAGGTGGCTGAGCGGACACGCATCCTCACCGGCCTGACCGACGGCTCGATCACTGTCGCATTCGGTACGCACACGCTCATCCAGCAGTCGATCTCCTTCGAGCGGCTCACGCTGGCCGTGGTGGACGAGCAGCACCGGTTCGGCGTGTCCCAGCGCCTCGCGCTTCGGGGCAAAGGCGAGGGAATCGACCTGCTCGTGATGTCCGCGACCCCGATCCCGCGCAGTCTGGCCCTTACGCTATACGGCGATCTGGACGTCTCCTACCTTACGCAACGTCCCGGTGGAAGGGGCCCGGGGCACATCTCGACCCGCGTGGTACCGATGCACGGACGCGCGGAGGCGTACGACGCCGTCAAACGCGCGGTTCGAGCCGGGTATCAGGCCTACGTCGTCTGTGCGCTCGTCGACGAGACCGATGCCACGCAGGCAAAGGCTGCGGTCACTGAGGCCCGCAGACTGCAGAAACAGGTGTTTCCCGACCTGCGCGTGGGGTTGCTCACTGGGCAGATGCCGCCGGTGGACAAGGTGGCGGCGATGGAACGCTTCCGGGCCGGCGACACCGACGTGCTGGTCTCGACGACGGTCGTGGAAGTGGGTGTCGACGTCCCTCGTGCCACCGTCATGATCGTTGAGGATGCCGAGCGTTTCGGGCTCGCACAGCTCCATCAGCTCCGCGGTCGCGTCGGCCGCGGTGAGGCCCCGGGGGAGTTCTTGCTCTTTGCGGATCCCAAGACCCCCGAAGGGAACGCGCGCATGGAAGCGATCGTCAGGACCGACAGCGGATTCGAGCTCGCCGAGTTTGACTTGCGGCTGCGCGGTGAAGGGGAGGTCCTCGGCGATCGCCAGAGCGGTGTGCCTGGCCTACGCCTGGCCTCCTTGGCCACCGACCAGGACCTTCTGGAGGCCGCTCGCGAAGATGCGGCTTCACTCGTTGCGGGCGACCTCACGCTGCACTCCGCGGTGAACCTCCCGTTGCGCGAGACGACGCTGGCCCGCGTGGGGGACGCGTGGGACTGGGTGAGCAGCGGATGAGGATCATAGCCGGACGGTGGCGCGGCCGGCCGATCGCCGCACCTGAAGGCCGTGACACCCGGCCGACATCCGACCGTGTTCGGGAGGCGATCTTCTCCACGCTGTACTCCCTTTCGGGAGAACTCGTCGGCCGTCACGTTCTCGACCTGTACGCCGGCAGCGGAGCACTGGGCCTGGAGGCGCTCTCCCGGGGCGCCGCCTCCACCATCTTCGTGGATTCCGACCGGCGCGCCATCTCCGCGATCGCGTCCAACGTGCGGGCGATGGGCGCCGCAGATTCAGACGCACAAGTCATTCGGGCTCGCATCGATTCAGGGCTTGCGGAGCGTCTGCGCAGCGTACGGGTATCGTTGCTTCTTGCCGACCCTCCTTATAGGATAGAGCCGTCCGAGTTCTCCCGCGTGCTGCAGCAAGTCCAGGGGGTGCTTGAACGCGGCGCCGTTGTGGTGTACGAGCATTCGGCGGCTGCCGAAGCGTTCTGGCCGGCTGGGTTCGTGCCGCGGCAAGTCAAGCGCTACGGAGACACCACGGTTTCGTTCGCTGTCTATGAGGGGGCAGGCACTCACGTGAACCGCGCCATATGCCCGGGGACGTTCGACCCGGTCACAAACGGCCATATCGACGTCATCGAACGGGCCTCGGCCCTGTTCGATGAGATAATCGTCGCGGTCGCCCTCAGCCCCGATAAGGGTGGGGGTCCGCTGTTCGCCGTCGATGAGCGGGTCGCACTCATCGAGGCTGCGGTGGCAGGACTTCCCAATGTGCGAGTACAACCCTTCGACGGACTTCTTGTAGAATGCGCACAGGAGATGGACGCGAAGGTGATCATCAAAGGCCTTCGTGCGGTCACGGATTTCGAGCGCGAGTTCCAGATGGCACAGCTGAACTACCGTCTCGACAGCGATGTCGAGACGATGTTCATCATGTCCATCCCAGAGTATGCGTACCTGAGTTCGTCGGCGGTCAAGGAGATCGCCCGCCACGGCGGATCCGTGAAGGGGCTTGTGCCCGACACGGTCCTCGAGGCTTTGATTTCGCGATTGCACCGGTCCCTCTAGGGAGGTTGAGCATGGATATCTTGGCGCTGATCGACCGGATCGAAGAGCTGATCGACAGCGGGCGGAACGTGCCGTTCTCGGGAAACAAGATCGTAGACCCCGAAAAGGTCTACGAGCTCATCGATGAGATCCGCGCTCAGTTCCCGGACGAGCTCAAGCAGGCGCGATGGATCGTGAAGGAGCGCCAGGAGATGCTCGAGGAAGCGGAGAAGGAGGCGAACCGCGTCCTTGAGGAAGCCAAGGCCCGCGCCGAATCGATAGCTTCCGAGCAGGAGATCGTCAAGCTCGCCGAACAGCAGCGCGCCGATATACTCGACGACGCGCGCGCAAGGGAGCGGGAGATACGTCTCGGCGCTGAGGACTATGCCGATGAGATGCTCGCGAACCTCGAGGTCAACCTGGGCAAGCTGCTGACCGCCGTCCAGAGGGGCCGGGACCGGCTTCAGGGCAAGGTCGCCCAGCGCGGACAGTGATGGACGACCGTCACTACCTGGTTGACGTACGCCCGATCCTCGAGGACCTCGGTGCCATCATCCCTCTCGATTCTGACGTCGACCTTCCCGAGATCATCCTCGGCACGGAGGCCTTCAAGCCGCTGCGCCCGGGGCACCTTGTCGCCGACGTCACCAACAGCGGAGCCGGCGTCGTGGTCTCCGGCTCCATCGACGCGGAGTTCGAGGCCATCTGCTCGCGCTGCCTGCGCGAGTTCCCGCTGCGCGTCACCGCAGCTGTCGAGGGTTTCTACGTGCTGCCAGGCGATGATGTGGACATCCCGGAGGAGCAGGAGGTCTCCTACATAGCCGAGGGAGCTTTCATAGACCTCATGGAGCAGCTTCTCTCCGCCCTCGTGCTGGAGCTGCCTTTCGCGCCGTTGCATGCCGAGGACTGTCCCGGCATCTGCCCCAGCTGCGGGGCCGACCTCGAAGAGGGTGGGTGCGACTGCGAACCCGTGAGCGCCGAATCACCGTTCGCCGCGCTGAAGGACCTGTTGCCGAGAAGCGACAGCGAGTAGCGGGGTCCGGCGCCATCATTGCGTGGGCAGCATCGGCGTGTGCTATCATGTCGCCTTGCGCCGAGGCCTCCTCGGCCGCTCAACGCTGTTGTTCGCCGCTTGAAGGTGCGGCGCATGAAGGGAGATCTGCACCATGGCCGTGCCCAAGAGGAAGACCACGCGCGCAGTGCGTGACGCGCGTCGCTCCACCCACAAGGCCCAGGCGCCGTCGCGCTCGGTCTGCCCCCAGTGCCATCAACCGAAGTTGCCGCATCGAGTTTGCCCTGAATGCGGGTATTACGATGGCAAGGAGATCATCGACACCGAGTAGCAGCCACGGCGCCGGAATCCGGCGCCGTTCCGTATTCGGCCAAGGGGAGGGCCGGTGCTGACGGGATTCTTCGCTCCGCGCAGCATCGCGGTCGTGGGCGCTTCGCGCGACCCCGGCAAGGTCGGGCACGCCGTTTTCGCCAACCTCGTGGCCGGTGGCTACCCCGGCAGGCTCCACCCGGTCAACCCCGCCGCGTCAGAGGTCCTGGGCCATACGGCGTACGCCGCTCTCACCGACATTCCCGACCAGGTCGACCTTGCGGTGGTCGTCGTACCGGCGCCAGCATGCGTGGCGGTCATCGCCGAGTGTGCAGCCCTGCGCATCCTCTCGGCGATCGTCATATCCGCGGGCTTCAGGGAAACGGGCCCTTCCGGTGCTGCGCTCGAGCGCGAGCTCATGCGAACCGCGCGCGAGGGCGGTGTGCGCATCCTTGGCCCGAACTGCCTGGGCCTGATCGCCACGAACTCACGCATCAACGCCTCGTTCGCGCCACTCATGCCTCCGACCGGAAGCATATCGTTCCTTTCGCAATCGGGCGCGCTCGGCACCGCGGTGCTCGACTGGGCCGCCGGCGCCGGCGTGGGTCTCGCCCACTTCGTGAGCTTGGGAAACAAGGCCGACGTCTCGGAGATCGACCTGATCGAGGCGTGGACGGAGGACCCGCACACGGCTGTCGTCGTCGCGTACCTCGAGGCCATCACAGAGGGCCGCGACTTCGTGGCGGCGGTCCGGCGCTTGGTCGACCGCGCTCCGTTCATCGCGTTGACGGCGGGAAGCTCAGACGCTGGAGCACGAGCGGTTTCCTCGCATACGGGGAGCCTCGCCGGGACACGAAGCGCGTACGAGGCGGCATTCCGTAAGGCGGGAGCCACCGCGGCACACACGGTGCAGGAGCTCTTCGACTTCGCCGACGGTTTCGCCCGGCAGCCGCTCCCCGACGGTCCGGGCACGGTGATCCTCACCAATGCCGGGGGCCCCGGCATCCTCGCCACGGATGCGTGTGAAGAGCACGGCCTGCTGCTCGCCACGCTCGAGCCCGGGACCACGGCGTCCCTGCGCGAAGTCCTGCCGTCGGCGGCCGCGGTCTACAACCCCGTCGACATTCTCGGTGACGCATCGGCCGACCTCTACGATCAGGCGCTCGACATCGTCCTTCGCGACCCGAACTGCCACTCTCTGATCGTGATACTCACACCGCAGGCGATGACCCAGCCAGTCGAGACTGCGCGCCGAGTCGTCACACGGTCTCACGAAGCCGGCGTGACTACCATGGGGGTGTTCATGGGGGATGCCTCGGTGGCGGAGGCCGTCAGAGTGCTCACGGCCGGCGGCGTGCCCGCGTACGCGTATCCCGAACGAGCCGTGGGCACGCTTGCAGCTATGGAGCGTCACCGCGCGTTCCGTGACGCGCCACCCTCCGAGCCGTGCGATGTGCCCATAGACCGCGCCACGGTGCGCGCGGCTGTCGACCACGCGCGGCAGGCGCACCGCACGTTCATCACCGACCCTTCAGCGCACAGGATCGCCCAGGCGTGCGGCGTCCGCACTCCCAAGACCGGTCTGGCAGTTGACCTCTCTGGAGCGATCTCTTTGGCCGAGGATATCGGGTACCCGGTAGTGCTCAAGATCTCGAGTCCCGACATCCTGCACAAGTCCGACATCGGCGGCATCATGCTCGACCTCACGAACTCAGAGTCCGTGGCTTCGGCGTACGACACGATCATCTCGCGCGTCGCCCGACGCATGCCCGAGGCCCGGATCTGGGGTGTCACCGTCCAGGAACAGGTCCCGCGCGGACGAGAGGTCATCATCGGCGTCAACCGTGATCCGCGCTTCGGACCGATCCTGATGTTCGGCCTGGGGGGCATCTACGTGGAGTTCCTCAAAGACGTCACGTTTCGGCTGTGCCCCGTGCTTCCGGACGAGGCGAGGCAGATGATCACCGAGATCAGGTCGGTGGCGCTGCTGCGCGGCGCCCGAGGCGAACAGCCCGCGGACATCGACGCGATAGTCGACGTCATCTGCAAGGTCTCGGCTCTGGCGACCGAGTTCGACGACATCACCGAGCTCGACATCAACCCGCTCGTGGTCCTCGACCGCGGGCACGGCGCTGTCGCGGCAGACATCCGCATAGGGATCGGAGGTTGAGCATGCGCACGATGATCATCACCTCGACCAAGCCGTACATCGGCAAGAGCGGGTTGGCGGTGGCGCTCGTCACGTATCTTGCCGACCAGGGCTTGGATGTCGGCTACTTCAAGCCGTACGGTACGATGCCCGTCACCGTGGAGGGTCTGGCGACGGATGAGGACGCCTTGTATGTCAACCGCATCCTGAGGCGTCCGTCGGATCTTGCAGACGTTTGTCCCGTCGTCCGCTCTCCGGGCCTGATCGACACCGTGCTTTCCACCGGATCGTCGCCCGTGGGTACCGCCGAGGTCCTCTCCGCCTTCGCCCGATGCGCGGAAGACCGCGATGTGATGATCGTTGAAGGGCCGACCGAGCCCTCGCAGGGCGCGTGCGTCGGGCTTCACGCGCATGCGGTCGCAGACCTCCTCGAAGCGCCCGTCCTTCTGGTCGATCGACCGCGCGCGACCGACCTGCCTGAGGATGCGCTGTGGGTGTGCGAACAGCTCCGTGACCGCCTTGGCGGAGTCGTGTTCAACGGCATCGACGAGTCGGGTCTTGCGATGGCCCGCCGCCGTGTGACTCCGTTCTTGGAGAAACGAGGTATCGCCGTGTTCGGCGCCATCGAGCATGATCCCGCGCTCGGATCCGTCACGGTCGCCGAGATAGTCGACGCCCTCGGCGGTACGGTTCTCACCGCCCCTGACCGGCTCACGGACGCCGTGGAATCGTACATGGTCGGGGCCATGGGACAGGACGCGGCGCTCAGGTTCTTCAGAAGGAAAGTGAACAAGGCGGTCATCACGGGAGGGGACCGCGCGGATGTGCAGCTGGCTGCCCTTGCAACAAGCACCCGATGCATCGTGCTCACCGGCAACCAGGTTCCGGGGGCCGCCGTGCTGTCCCGGGCAGAAGAGCTCGGCGTCCCCATTATTCTCGTGGACACCGACACGCTGACCGCCGTGGAGCGTATGGAGACGCTCCTGGGACGCGTGCATCTTCACGACCCGGAGAAGGCTGCTAGAATACGCGCATTGTTCGAGCGCGACATCGATGTATCGCGCCTGCTCGCCGCGTTCGGCCTCTCGATCGAGGAGACTTCATGACGCCCGACCTGGTGACGATCGCGGTGGACGCCATGGGCGGCGATCACGCTCCGGAGGTCGTCACTGCGGGAGTCCGGCGGGCGCTTGCGGCGGACCCATCGCTCCGCGTCATGCTCGTGGGCCCGGCTACCGTGGTCGAACCGCTGCGTGCCGAAAGATGCACACCGGTCCCGGCTGAAGAAGTCATCGGCATGGGAGAGCATCCAGCCGCCGCCGTGCGCGCCAAGACGGACTCCTCCATCGTCGTGGCCTGCCGCCTGGTAAAAAGCGGCGGTGCGCAGGGCTTCTTCAGCGCCGGGAGCACGGGCGCGTGCATGGCGGCCGCCACGCTGGTGATGGGCCGCATTCGCGGCATCAGCAGGCCGGCCATCGCAGCCGTGATCCCCGCCGCGGCTCGGCCCGTCGTGCTTCTGGACGTGGGCGCCAATGCCGATGTCAAGCCGGAGATGCTCGTCCAGTTCGCGGCGATGGGGACAGCGTATGCCGAGGCGGTCCTCGGCGTGACCGAACCGTCGGTGGCCCTGCTCAACATCGGTCAGGAGCCCACGAAGGGGTCCGCGCTCGCTCAGGAGGCGTACACCTTGCTCGCCGCCGGGACGCCCGGCTTCGTGGGCAACGTCGAAGGCAGAGACGTGCCGGCTGGCACTGCCGACGTCATCGT
>JAJZRZ010000072.1 GCA_021850085.1 Actinomycetes bacterium
CTCGAGCGCCAACCTGCTCGCGTTCGCGGCGCTCACCAGCGCGAGACTCGGCGATCGGCGCGTGCGTCGAGGGGACGAGGTCATCACGGTCGCGGCGGGTTTTCCGACGACCGTGGCTCCGATCGTCCAGTTCGGTGCCGTGCCGGTGTTTGTGGACGTCACCCTCGGGACGTACAACATCGACGTGGGGCAGCTTGAGGCAGCGCTCTCGCCACGCACGAAAGCGGTCATGCTCGCACATACGCTCGGCAATCCCTTCGACATCGACGCGGTGCGCGCTTTCTGCGACCGTCACGGCCTGTGGCTCGTGGAGGACAACTGCGACGCGCTTGGAGCCGAATACCGGAGCCGCAAGACGGGTTCGTTTGGCGACGTCGGCACGTCGAGCTTCTACCCGCCACATCACATGACGATGGGCGAGGGCGGCGCCGTCTACACCGATGACGACGCCCTGGCAGGTATCCTGCTCTCGATGCGGGACTGGGGGCGGGACTGTTGGTGTCCGTCAGGGCGGGACAACAGCTGTGGAAAGCGCTTCAGTCAACAGCACGGTACGTTGCCGTTCGGATACGACCACAAGTACGTGTACTCGGAATTCGGCTACAACCTCAAGGTCTCCGACATGCAGGCCGCAGTCGGGGTGGCCCAACTCGAGAAGATGCCTGCATTCGTGGATGCGCGGCGAGCGAACTATCGGAGGCTTTTCGAAGCCCTCGCGCCTCTTTCCGACGCGCTCGTCCTGCCGATCCCGACGGAAGGCGCCGACCCCTCTTGGTTCGGCTTCCTGATGACCGTGCGCGAGGACTCGGGGGTGACACGGGACCGCCTGGTTGCCGCGCTCGAGGCGGCGAAGGTGCAGACGCGCATGCTGTTCGCGGGCAACATGGTGAGACAACCTGTCTTCGACGAGATGCGAGCGAGTGGCAGCGGCTATCATATCGTCGGAGAACTCGTGAACACCGACCGGATCATGAACGACGCGTTCTGGATCGGCGTCTACCCGGGCATGACCGATGCGATGCTCGATTACATGGCCGGCGTGATACGTGCAGAGCTGGGCAGATGAGTGGGAGCGTTGAGGTTCGAGCTCACCAAGATCCCCGGGCTTCTCGTGATCCATCCGTTCGTGTCTCGTGACGAGCGTGGGTCCTTCACGAAGACATTCGAAGCATCACGGTACGACGAGCGCTCTCTCATGACGGCCTTTGCCGAGGAGTACCACACGTCGTCCGCGCGTGGCGTCGTCAGGGGTATGCACTTCCAGACACCGCCGCACGACCACGACAAGGTGGTCTTCTGCATATCCGGCGCGGTCTTCGACGTGGTGTTGGACCTGAGACGGGGATCGCCGACGTACGGCCGGTCCGTCACCTTCGCGCTCGAGGGACCAGGCGGACACGGGCTCTACGTGCCGCGCGGCTGCGCTCACGGTTTCGCCGCGCTGTCGGAAGACGCGGTTATGGCGTACAAGGTCACGTCGCCGTACGAGCCGAAGCACGACACCGGGATCTTGTGGTCGAGCGTTCCGGGCGTGGTGTGGCCGTTCGAGGCACCGGTGCTCTCGGAAAGGGACGCCTCCTTCCCTGAGTTCGGGCGCGTCACGAGCCCGTTTGAGTACGAGGGCGGGTACCGATGACGCGGCGAGCGCTCGTGACGGGGGCGACCGGGTTCGTAGGTTCGCATCTGGTCGCCCGGCTTGCCGATCGCGGCTGGAGCGTGTCCGCACTGGTGTTGCCGACGCCCGACGTGGCACGGCTCGACTCCCGCGTGAGAGCGCTCGAGCTGGACGGAAGCACGTCACGGGTGATCGAGTGCGTGGCAGAGTCATCGCCCGATGTCGTCTTCCACCTCGCCTCGTTGTTCATCGCCGAACACGTTTCGGAGCAGGTCTCGCCGCTTGTGGAGGCCAATGTGCTGTTCGGTGCGCAGCTGCTGGAGGGCATGCACGTGAATGGCTGCGATGCGCTGGTGAACACGGGCACGTCGTGGCAGCATCTCGGCGATGCCGACTACGACCCGGTATGTCTGTATGCGGCGACGAAACAGGCGTTTGAGGACATCGCGGCGTTCTTCGTCAATGCCCACGGGTTGCGCATGCAGACCCTCAGGCTGTTCGATACGTACGGGCCGGACGATCCTCGGCCGAAGCTGTTCGGCCTGTTACGCACAGCCGCATCCGAGGGCAGAGTGCTGGAGATGTCTCCCGGCGAGCAGCAGATCGCTCTCGTGCACATCGACGATGTGGTGGGTGCGTTCGAGATCGCGGCGGAGCGGACGCTGTCGTCTGCACCCGGCACGTCCGAAGCATGGGCGGTCTCGGGCGAGAGGATGAGCTTGCGGGAGGTCGTCGCTCGATGGGAGGCGGCTTCGGGCCGGAGCGTCGACGTGCGCTGGGGTGGTAGGCAGTACAGGGTACGTGAGGTCATGGATCCGTGGCACGGCCGTGTGCTTGAGGGCTGGTCGCCGGCGGTGGGATTCGATGAAGGAGTGGCTGCGATGGAGTCGAGTCTTTGGGCAGGCGACCGGTGAAGCGGCGTCTGCTATCGGTCGTCGTCCCGATCTATTTCGAGGAGCTGCTGATCGGCGAGTTGTATCGGCGGCTGAAGGGTTCGATGGAGGAGCTGGCCTCCCGGTACGAGTACGAGCTCGTGTTCGTGAACGACGGCAGCACCGACGGATCGCTTGGCCTTCTGCGCGACCTCGCTCTCGAAGACGCATGCGTGCGTGTGGTCGACCTGTCTCGCAACTTCGGTCACCAGCTCGCCATCACGGCCGGGACCGATCTGGCGTGCGGCGACGCGGTCGTGGTCATCGACGGCGACCTACAGGATCCGCCTGAGGTGATCGCCCAGATGGTGGAGAAATGGGAGGAGGGGTACGACGTCGTGTACGGGACGCGAATCGCCCGTGACGGCGAGAGCCCCTTCAAACTTGCGACGGCGAAGCTCTTCTACCGTACGCTGAACCGCCTTTCAGACCTCGACCTTCCGCTCGACACCGGGGATTTCCGCCTCATGGATCGCGCTGTGGTCGACCAACTGGTGCAGATGCGGGAGGAAAGCCGCTATATCCGCGGGATGGTCACGTGGCTGGGGTTCAGGCAGTGCGCGCTGCCGTACCGCCGAGATGTACGCTACGCGGGATACACCAAGTACACCCTCGGCAAGATGGTCAAACTCGCGCTTGCAGGCATCACGAGCTTCTCGAGCAAGCCTCTCGCGCTCGCGATGTACTTCGGCTTGTTCGTGGCGTTCGCCGCGTTCGTCTACCTCGTGTGGGTGATCATCACCACACTCACCATGCCGGAGACCATCGTCCCCGGTTACGCTTCGCTCATGGTGGTCGTGCTGTTCCTCGGCGGAGTGCAGCTGATGTCCGTCGGCATCCTTGGCGACTACATAGGGCGCATCTTCTACGAGGGCAAGCGGCGCCCGTTGTATGTGGTGAAGGAGCGTTACGGGTTTGGCGCGGACTCGCCCGGTGAAGAAGGGTGCGGCCGATGAAGGATGCCGGCGCTCGGCCCGGCCCCGCGGTGTCGGTCTGCATCCCTGTTTACAACGGAGAGCGATTCATCGCCGAGGCCATCAGCTCCGTGCTTCGCCAGACGTTTGCCGATTTCGAGCTGATCGTGAGCGACAACGCCTCCACCGACCGCACGCTCGAGATAGTGGCGGGTTTCGACGACCCACGCATCACGTGTATTCGGAACGAGACGAACCTCGGACCGGGGCGGAACTACAACCGTCTGATGGAGGCGGCCCGCGGCAAGTACATCAAGGTCCTGTCGGCGGACGACTATCTCTTCCCCGACTCCTTGCAGCGTATGGTCGACGTTTTCGAGGACGAGGCGAACGCCGGCGTGGTGCTGGCGAGCGCGGGACGCGAGGTCGTCGATGACAGCGGTGCCCACCTGCTGATGCGCGGAAGGCTCCGGAGCGACCGACGGATCGCCGGACTCGAGGCTGTTCGGCAGATGGCGGCGAGTGGGACGAACATCGTCGGCGAGACGTCCGCAGCCTTGTTCCGGGCCGATGCCGCCCGCAAGGCCGGACTGTTCCTCGACGATGCTCCGTACTGCGTGGACATGGACTACTGGTTCCGCCTGCTAGAGCACGGAGACCTGTACGTCGTCAGCGGCGTTCTCTCCGCATACCGGGTAAGCTCCGGATCGTGGAGCCTCGACGTGCTCGACCGCCAGGCGGCCGATGTTGCCGAACTCATCGATCAGGCGATGGTGCGAGGCATCGCCGGGATCACCGCGGCGGATGCGCTTCGGGGGGCTCGCGCCGCCAAGCGTTCGGCGAGGATGCGCAACGTGATGTACGTCATTGCTCGGATACCTGCATCGCACAGGGAAAAGCTGCGCTTCTTGGTCGTGGGCGGATGGAACACGCTCTTCAGCATCGCAGCGTTGTGGCTGCTCGACCGTTTCGTCCCGTACGACCCGGACAGCCTTCTGCACAAGCAGGCGGTCCTGGTCGTGCACTGGGTGATCTCGGTCACCCAGAACTTCTTCACCTTCAAGCTGCTGGTCTTCAGGAGCAAGGGTCACTGGCTCCACGAGTACCTGCGGATGTACGTCACGTATGCGGCCACCTTCCTGATCCAGTCGGTCCTCACGCTCGCGGTCTCGCAGGCGTTCGGGTTGCGCCTGTTCTGGGCCAGCCTTCCTTCGATAGCCGTGATCGCGGTCATCAGCTATCTCGGCCACAGGCACTTCACATTTCGACGAACGCATGATGGCCGATAGGACGAGTGGACGAGGAGACGAGGAGGGCCGCCGCTGATGCGCGTCACGATGGTAAACAAGTACTACCCGCCGCACATCGGCGGGATAGAGCACCACATGCGCGACCTCGCGACGGCGCTCGTGGCGCACGGCCACGGGGTCCGGGCGATCGTGGCCAACGAGGGCCCGGAGACGCTCGTGGAGACGCTCGACGGAGTCGAGGTGCGCCGGCTGGGCCGGCTGTTCGCATACGCCTCCACGCCCGTGGCACTCTCGATGCCCTCGGTCATCCGTGCAGAGGCGTCGACGCCGGACGCTCCAGACCTGCTGCACCTGCACTTCCCCTACCCGTGGGGGGAGGTCGCGTGGTTGCGGGCCGTCGACGCGCTCGAGCGCCGCGGTCTTCCCACCGTGATGACCTACCATAGCGACATCGTCCGCCAGAAGGCGTTGCTCGCGCTGTACGAGCCGCTGCTTCGACGCGTGCTCGACCGCGTCGACCTCGTGATGGCATCCTCCCCGAACCTCATCGAGCACAGCCCGTACCTCTCGCGCATCGCTGAGAAGTGCCGCGTGTGTCCCTTCGGCATCCCGGCCGAGCGCTACGAGTCCACGCCCGAACTTGAGGCGCGCGCCGCCGAGCTCCGCGCCGGACACGAACGGCCGATCGTGCTGTTCGTGGGGCGGCTCATCTATTACAAGGGCGCCGAGGTGCTCGTGCGAGCCATGGCCGAGGTGGACGCCGACCTCGTCATGATCGGACGTGGGCCGCTGAAAGCCGAGCTCGAGGCGCTCGCCGTCTTTCTCGGCATCGCCGACCGCGTGCGCTTCGTGGACCCCGTGGGGGATGCCGAACTCGCCGCGTGGTATCGCGCGGCCGCCGTCTTCTGCCTGCCGAGCGTGGCGCGCTCGGAGGCGTTCGGCCTCGTGCAACTCGAGGCGCACGCCTCGGGTACGCCTGTCGTGGCCACCAACCTCACGACCGGCGTGCCCTTCGTGAATCAGCACGGCGTGACGGGGCTGAACGTGGAGCCCGGCGACCCCGCGGCGCTCGCCGACGCGTTGCGCACGCTCGTGGCCGACGAGTCGCTGAGAGAACGCCTCGGTCGTCAGGCGTACGAGCGCGTGTACGCCGAGTTCACCACGGCGCGCATGGTCGAACGTGTGCTGAGGGTCTACCATGAGGCACGAGGTGTCACATAGATGTCCAGGACTCGTTTCATCATCGTGTCGCTCGCCCTTGACGCGCTGCTCGTCAACGTCGCCGTAGTCGGGGCGTTCTTCGTGCGCTTCGGCGGAGAGCTGCCGTCCTTCAACTTCGGCGCGTACGCCGGCCTGTGGCCGCTGATCACCGCGATCTACCTTGGCGCGGGTTACGTGTTCGGACTCTACGAGCCGGAGCGCACCGAGGGGTCGTGGGAGCTCGCGCGCGCTGTGATCCAGGCGGTCACGCTGGGGACGCTGCTCACCGCGGCCGTCGCGTTCTTTGCGGGTCCCCGCTTCTTCAGCTTCAGCCGTCTCGTGATCGTCATCGCCTGGGTGCTGCAGTTCGCGCTGCTCGTGGGGTGGCGCGCCGCGCTGCTGCGGTTCACCGCGGTTCTGTGGCCGCAGCAGCGGATACTGGTGGTCGGCACCACGCAGCTCGCCGTCGAGCTCGCTCGCGAGCTCGAGCAGCGCGCCTCGTGGGGCTATCGGGTGATAGGGCTCATCCGCCACAGCGATGCGGAGACCCCCGTGACGACCGGGCTGCCCGTCCTCGGCTACGCGGAAGACGTCACGGGCATCATCGCGCGCGAACGGATCGACCGAGTCATTGTCGCAAGCCCCGTGGCCCTGCGCGAACTCATCGAGGACATGGCGCTCAGCAACGAGTCCGACGTGCGGGTCGAGGTCGTTCCGGAGCTGTACGAGATCTTCATCGGCACGGTCGACAGCACGATTTCGGACATCCCTCTCATGGAGATCACCCGCCCGGCCGCGCCGGGATGGTATGTGAGCGCCAAGCGCCTGCTCGACATCGCGGTCTCGGCCTCGGTGCTCGTCATCGTGAGCCCGCTGCTGCTGGTGGTGGCCTCGGTGATACTGCTCACCATGGGCTGGCCAGTGCTGTTCAGCCAGGAGCGGGTGGGGCGCAACGGCACGACCTTCAAGGTCTGGAAATTCCGCACCATGGTGAACGATGCCGAGGCGCTTTCCGGGCCGGTCCTCGCCGAGCAGGGCGATCCTCGCATCACCCCGGTGGGGAGGTTCCTGCGCACGACGCGCATCGATGAGTTGCCGCAGCTCGCCAACATCCTCGTGGGCGAGATGAGCTTCGTCGGCCCGAGGCCCGAGAGGCCGTTTTTCGTGGAGCAGTACGTGCGCGAGATCCCCGGCTATCGCGAGCGCTTCAAGGTGAAGCCGGGGGTCACCGGCCTCGCACAGGTGAGCGGCGGGTACGCCACAACGCCGGAGCGCAAGCTCAAGTTCGACCTCATATACATGTATCATCAGAACCTCCTGATGGATCTTCAGATCCTTGTCGAGACCGTCCGCGTGGTCCTCACGGGCCGCGGAGCGCGATAGGAGCGGGCATTGGCCAAAGCCACCTCGAGTAGCAAGCGCCCTTCTGTGGCTTCGGCGGCCACCACCTCTCCGCCGATGGATCTGTGGGATCGAATCGCGTGGACGTGCCTGCACCTGCTCGTGATCTTGGTCCCCATAGCGATGTCGAACCTCGGCTCGTTCAGCGCCTACGGTGTCCCGCTCACCTACGACCAGTTCGACATCGCCAAGGTGTTCTTCGAGCGTGGGCTGCTGCTGGTGGCGGTGTCGTCTTGGCTCATCGGGCTGCTGCTCCGCGGCGGGACGGTGAGGTTCACGCGTGGAGAGTGGCTTCTGCTCGCGTTTCTCGCGTGGCTGGTGCTGACCACCGTGCTGTCGGTGCATCCTCCCACGGCCATCTTCGGCAAGTACCGCCGGTTCGAGGGCCTGATCTCGTTCCTCACCTACGGAGCGGCGTTCTTCATGGCGCTGCAGCTGGCCGACCGGCCCGCGCGGATGCGCTCGCTCGCCCGGTCTCTGGTGGTCGGCGGCCTTCTGGTGACGTTGTACGGGACGCTCCAGGTGATCGGCACGGTGGACATCGCCATGGCCCGCCTCCTCCTACCCATGGCGGCGGTGCTCACGGTGCTCGGTCCTCTCGCGCTCGGCTACCTGGGGGTGATACGAGGGCGCCTCGATGAGACGATCCGGCCGGCGTACTGGATCGGTGCGGCCATCCTGCTCTTC
>JAJZRZ010000073.1 GCA_021850085.1 Actinomycetes bacterium
GGCTAACACGCATCGCTTGCCCGCCGCTTACCCCATCCTTCCATTCCGAGGGTCTAGCATATACGCAGACTGCAGGTGCGTGTCCGACACGAATGGGGGCTCGGAAGAGTGGGCGGGGAATGCCGGAGACCTGTGTTCGGCGAGGCGATCCAGAAGGCCATGGCGCAAAAGGGATGCGACCTCACGCTGGAGGAGTCACAGCATTTCGCGCGAACGCTTCTCGACCTCATCAGCGCTGGAGTGATCGTGGCGGATTCGTCTGTGAAGCCCGATGTTGAGAACCCTGGTGATCCGCGTCCGCCACGAGGCGTAGTCGACAACGGATGAATTTCGAACGGCCTAACGCCCAGTGCTTCAGCTGTGCGCCGAAGCCTACTCACCCAGCCTACGACTCTGACGCGTCAGCTGGATGCACTTGTTTGCACCTCCCGCCTGCGTCTACGTGCAGAAACTGGGTTACGCTGGGCACGCCAGATAAGGCGACGGCGCACAGGCCAGGGGGAGCCATGACGGACGCACACGAGATTCACCTGTCATCGACGTCGAGCAGAACCGCCGAAGCGGACGACATTGTGCTGCGCACGGGGGAACACGTCCGACTAGTATTCCGACCTACCGTCGTCCAAAACTCCAACGACTTGGCTGCTTGTGTTCGTGGTGAGTTCAGATACCAGAAGAAGCTGAAGTCCGACGAGTGGGACGATTGCGAGACTCGCTCTCTTGCTGAGCTAACCGCCGGTGACGGAGGGTTCAAGCTTGAACTGCACTCAGGTGAAGTGCAGGAGCTTGTCGACGGCATCCAGCGACTGCGAGCGGTGTATGCCGAGACCGGTATCCCGATGGGCTCTGAAGCCTACACTGTCGCAACTGGAGAACTGCGCGACTTGCTGAGGGCAGTCGCGGCAAACGAGGACCCCGCCGCTCTGGCACAGCTCCTGGCGGACAGCGGGGCAGCAGGAGCGCTAGGAATCGCAGCACAAGTCTCATTGCTGGAGGAGCTGCTCTCGACTTGGCGGCAGAATCTCAGCAACGGCGACGAGCACTGGTGGCAGCTGCAGTTCGAAGAGCACGCATGGGTGCTGCCACAACTATTTGCGCAGCCGTTCGTCTTGATGGCAGGCCAGGCCTATCTGGGAGGCAAGTGCATCGACAACTCCGGCGGCAAGGTACTCGATATTGCGCTGCGCAACGCGCTCACCGACAACATCGCGCTTGTGGAGATCAAGACGCCGCTCACGCCGCTGTTGGGATCGAAGACACGAGACGATGTCTGGGCATTCTCGTCCGACTTGTCCGGCAGCATCACCCAGTTGTTGAGCTACAAGGACACAGTCCAGAAGGATTACTTCAGCACGGTCACGCGTACACGCGCGGCCGGGGGCGATGAGTTCCAGGTATTCAACCCAAAGTGCGTCCTGCTGGTGGGCAACATCGAGGCACAGCTGAGTGGAAGCCCGCAGAAGCGCCGGTGTCTGGACCTTGCGAGGAACGACTTCCGCAGCGTGGAGATCCTCTCGTTCGACGAGATGATTCTGCGACTCGAGCTGCTGCTGCGGGTCCTGAAAGGTGAGGACTTGTCCAGAGGGGCCAACGAGCCCGGCGCCAGCGAGGCAGAAGGAGCGGAAATCCCCTTCTGATAGCAGGGGATGGTGCTAGCAAGGACTCTGCAGTCTGCATACAGGATGTGACAAGAGACCCCGGCGTGCGTGCCGGGGTCTCTTCAGTAGTTGGCGTGCACGAGAGGATGGCGAGTTTCGGCGCCTTCTAGGCGCGGCCGGCGCGCGAGACTGCAGTCTCGTCCACGACCTCAAACGCTGGCATTCCGCCTTTGATCGCATCCGCGATCGCCTCAGCGGCGGCGCTCGCGCTCGGATACGATTCCTCAAGTGCGGTGGTGGCGAGACCACCGGGCATCACGATGCGCACACCGCCACCGTCCGCAGCAACGATTCGGTAGACGTCACGACTCGCGTACACGCTCATCGCCCCTCCCGCTTCTTCTTGATGGCGGGTAGCGCATCCGGCAGCACGACCCACGGGCTCTTGTGAGCCGCGGGATCGAGCTTCCTCGAGTACGGCACGACTCCCTTGTACATGTCGGCCCGTAGGGTCTTGGCAGGCATCCCGACGACTGCCGCTGCTTCGTCGGCGAGCATCAGCTCTGACAGGAACATGCCGACCAGGCGGTCAGCCTCTTCCGGTCCGAACAGTTCGGCCAAAGCCTCACGCGCCGTCTGCGGCCGGCCGGGTATTGGCTCACGCACGACCACCCAGCGGGCTTGGCCGTGTGGCTTGACCGACTCCGACAAGAGCCTCGCGTACTTCGTGTCGCCTTGCGACAGTCGGTACTCGAGCACGCTGAGTGACATGCCGAGCTCAGCGGCCGCCTCGCGCTTCGTCATGAGATCTTCCAGGAACATCTGCGTGAGGCGATCGGCCTCTTCAGTGCCTACTCGAGCGACCAGCTCGGCGTGCGCGGTCTTCTTGGTCATCAGCTGCGTCCCTCCTCACTGACCTCCTCTCGTGTACCGAGGAGGAATCTCTCCACGAAATCGAGCCCCTTGGTTACGTTCTCTTCCATCCTGAGGCTCAGCGCTTGCTCCAGAGCGTTGCCCTGGTCCGTCCAGTCGGTCAGCCTGTCGCACTTCTCTTCCATCGCCAGACGGATCGTGGCAAACGCGCGAATCACGTCGCGCTTCTTGACGTCCTTGAACTCTCTCACGCGCCGATCCTCCTCTTAGTGTACCGCGTGACTGATGGCAATGCATGCCGAGGCTTAGTGATCTGGCACCTTCCAGGCATCAGCGAGGTACCGGATGAGGTTCTCCACAGGCATTTCGCCGGTGACGGTTGAACTTGATGTCTTGTCTGACGTACCGGGTGAAGTGGGCTTCACCCTTGCCGTGCTTGCATGGGTGAAGCCCACTTCACCCATGTCTTGCAGTGCGCTGCAGCCGTCCACCGCGCCCTGTGGAGAACTCCGCCGCGGTTGATAGAGCAGGGGCAGCGCCTCGATTGCAGCGACATTGATGACGAAACGGTTTGAGAATCCCCGGTGCTTCTTCGTCTGCGGGTCGGTGAACCGTCCGCCCTTGGCCACGATCTGCAGCAGATCGGCTTCGATGAGGGCGTTGACGTTGTTGATCGCGGAGCGGCGTGAGCAGCCAAGCTTGCCTGCAAGCTCGTCGTACGACGGCCAGCAGTAGCCGTCGTCACTGGCCCGGTCGGCGAGAATCAGGAGTGTGAGTTTCAGATGGGGTTTGCCGCCGTAGCGCTTGATGACCGCGCTCATGACCGAAATGCTCAACGGACTAGGTCGGGTCGCCCGGGGAGTGTTCCGGCGGGATGTGCGAGATGGCCGCTTGCGTGACACGGAGACGTCCCCCGACGCGATACGTCGCAATCTCCCCCGAATGGATCTTCCTGCGCAGCCACTCGCGCGTGCAGTGAATCACCTTGCAGGCCTCATCAATCGTGAGGCCGTTCTCGTCGAGCTGCGCCGGTCCGGTGCTGGACGCCTCACCCTCGAGCTCGCCTGCTCGCTCGAGTGACGTCTCCTGCCCACCGTCGCTACATGTGTCGGATCCGCAATTGCCTGAGATCGTGTCTCCCCCCTCTGGTCGAGAACCGCAACTGGCGCAGGCCTTGCCGGTAAGTTCCTCGTTAGACATCGGCACTGTCGCATTCGGCAGAGCGGTCCATCATCTGCTCTAAGGCAGCGCGAGGAGTCCGCAGCTGACGCCCGAGACGAATGGTCGGAACATCGCCTGTGCGGGCGAGTTCGTAGACCGTGTTTCTACTCAGTTGGAGCACAATGCACACTTCCTCCATGGTTAGGAGTTCACCGTATCCGGCGAGGCTACGGCCGCTCATCGATGTCGACTTCCTCGAGCAACTCCTCTGCGTCGCCCGTAAACCCGAGAGCGGCTGCGAGCTTCTCGAGCTGCGACTGGTACGGTCGCCCGATGTAGCAGCTTTCGATCTGCCCCACCGTCGCCGCATGCATGAGAGCGATGCGAGCCAAAGCCGACCGGCTAAGCCCCTGGTCTTCCCGGAGCCTCTGAATCCTGAGCATCAATCCGCCTTTCTCTTGCAGGCATTGTCCTATGCGAAGTATGTTGTCCGTGTCTGCATATAGGTAGACGGCTATGGAGGACAGAACTGTGACATCGCGAATCAGCTCGGTATCACCCGCCGCCCTCGTGGACTTCCAGTGGTGGCGAATGGCAGAAGGCCGATGGATCGGCCCTAAGAACCAGCGTCTACTGGCGGGCCACCCCGCGGATGATGGCTATCAGCCCCTGAAAAGCGAACCGGCGCTGTTTCGGAGATTCGCGGATCAACGAGACACCGAAGGTGCTTTCGCGGAGTTTGCGGCCAGGTACGGCGATCTCGATGGCGGCGGGGCGGTGGTTGTGGGTGACCACATCGCGACTGCCGAGGAGATGGCGAGCAATGACCCGTTTCTCGTGTACTCGGAGGGGCGCAGTCTCCAGATCTGGCGGGGGCACCGTCAGATGCTCGCCTTCGCGGTTCGACTGTGGGACGCGATCAACGAAGGAAAGGCTGATGAGTTGATAGGTACGGACTTGCTCGTGAAACCGTACGACTCCCTTGTCGAGCCGGGTAAGCCCGCACCCAAGTACATGGTCTGGACACGCACCGCATCCGCGCAGCACGACCTCGGATTGACCACTCCGAAGACGTTCGACGAGCAGTTCGAGCCGGCCACGCCGCTCATGAAGGCCAGCCTTCCGGAAATGGCGGCTCGGGCCGCTCTCGCCAATCTCATATCGGAGATGTGCGCGACCGTGCGCGTGGTGATGCGAGTAACGAGCGCGCAGCCCGATGGTCTCCGGCTCACGTTCGAAGTTCGGTCGCTCATCGCGGCTATGTGGCTGCAGTTCGCGCTCGCGGTCGACGGGCAGCGAGAGTATCGCCCCTGTCCGGTCTGTGGGGACTGGTGGGATGCGACCGAGGCCCGGTCTGATCGGAAGACCTGCAGCGACCGATGTCGGAAACGAATGCATCGCCAAACCGTGTCTGGAGGCACCGCGGTATGAAGGGTCACGTGCAGCCCTACAAGAGGAATGGCAAGGTGGTCCGCGATCGGTGGCGAATCGCCATTGACCGTGGCCGAGACGGCGCAGGCAAACGCCAACGGGACTACTACTACTTCACCGGCACCAAGTACGCAGCCGAGCGAGAGATGAGACGACTACTCACCTCTGCCGACAAGGGTGTGTACGTCAAGCCCGAAGGTCAGAGCGTGGCCGGTTGGCTCGACGCATGGATCAAGGACTACGCGCCGATCGGGCGGGCGGGCTCGACGCTCAGGGGCTACGAGGGAATCATCAGACGCTATCTGAAGCCCGAGCT
Organism: Actinomycetes bacterium; assembly: GCA_021850085.1. Taxonomy (GTDB): domain Bacteria; phylum Actinomycetota; class Coriobacteriia; order Anaerosomatales; family Anaerosomataceae; genus UBA6100. The sequence goes on from JAJZRZ010000073.1 coordinate 5,380, forward strand.
CGGGGAGCTGCGCCTTCAGAAGTTGAGCGCGGAGGCCATCCAGGCGATGTACACGCGCATGCAGCTGCCCAAGGCGAACGGTGGACTTGGGCTTTCGGAACGCACCGTGATTCAGACACACGCAGTGCTGCACAAGGCCCTTTCACAGGCTGTGCGGCTGGACAAGATCGCGTTCAACCCGGCCGACACCGAGCGCGGTGTTGAACTGCCGAGACCCAAGCGACATCGAGTCGAGGTGCTCAGCGAACACAAGGTTGCCGAGCTTCTGAATGCCGTTGAGGGGACTCGACTGCATCTGCCCGTATTGCTCGCTGTCACGACTGGGATGCGTCGCGGCGAGATCCTGGCACTTTCGTGGGATGACATCGACCTCGTGCGTGGCACAATCTCGGTCGTTCGGGCGTGGGATGAGGGGTCCAAAGGCTACGAACTCAAGGGGCCAAAGAGCGAGCGATCGCGCCGAACCATAGAAATGCCCGCGATCCTGGTGAGTGCGTTGGCGCTCGCAAAGGACGAACACGAGGATCGCCGGGCGCGTCGAGAACTCGCCGGCGAGAGCTACCAGCTTGAGTATGGTCCGCTGGTGTTCTCTCAGGAGGATGGCGAGCCGTGGTGGCCGTCGCGTTTTGAGTGGGCCTGGCAGGAGTTCAGGAAGTCTTCGCGTGTGGCACCGCGCTTCCATGACCTGCGCCACACTGCGCTATCGCTCATGCTCAGGCAGGGCAACGGCCCGAAGGTCGTCCAGGAGATCGCCGGTCACCATTCGTCGGCGTACACGATGGACACCTACTGCTGGTCCGATCGAGCCACTCTGAAAGCTGCGGCCGACAGTATCGGCGACCTTTTCAGCGGCGCTTTGGGCGCAGTGGAGAAGAAATCGGGCGACAAATCGGGCGACAAATCAGAGGACGCACCCCCTCTGACCTGCGATAAGTTGGTGCCCCCAAGGGAATTCGAATCCCTGTTGCCGCCTTGAAAGGGCGGAGTCCTTGGCCGCTAGACGATGGGGGCCGGTATGCACTTCGTGGTGGGCCGTGCAGGTCTCGAACCTGCGACCTTGGGATTAAAAGTCCCCTGCTCTGCCAACTGAGCTAACGGCCCGGACCTGCACATTTCGTGCCGCGTCATGCTTGGGCGGCAAAAAGCGCAAGGCGTAGTGTACCACGGTCGCCGTTGGGGTCAACGCGCTCCCGACGCGCAGGGGCGACGCGCGCGGACGACACCCGCGAGCTCAGCGCGTGCCGAGGACCGGCCCGACCTTGAGGAGCGCTTCTTGCCACTCGGCGGCGGGATCCGAATCGATTGTGATCCCACACCCGGTCCCCCAGCGTGCCTGTTGCCCCCCTGTGTACTCGAGCGTGCGAATGAGCACGGATGAGTCGAGCGCACCGGGCACCGCCACGAGCAGCGAGCCGGTGTACGCGCCTCGCACCGAGCGCTCGAGCTCGCCGATGATGCGCATCGCCGCCCGCTTGGGAGCGCCCGTGACCGAGCCGCAGGGGAAGACCGCTGTCACCACGTCTGCGAGTGACGCGTCCGGCCGCAGCGTGGCCCGCACCGAGGAAACGAGCTGGTGGCAGTAGGGCGTGCCGAACACCTCGAGCAGCGGGTCCACGCGCACGCTGCCGGGTATGGCGACACGGCCCAGGTCGTTGCGCTCGAGGTCCACGATCATGATGTGCTCGGCGCGCTCCTTCTCGTCGGCGGCAAGCTCGCGAGCGAGGCGAGCGTCCTCGGCCGCATCCGCATGCCGAGGGCGCGTGCCCTTGATGGGCTCGATGCCCGCCGACCACAGGCCGTTGGCGGCCCGTTCGAGCCTGCAGAACCGCTCGGGAGACGCGGATGCCAATGCCCCCTCAGGCGCTCCCCATAGCGCCGCCATCGGCGCGGCCGCGCGCGCGAGCAGCGTGCCGAACGCGACCGCAGACGGGGCGCTCGGGGCGCCCGACACGCGGTACGTGAGGTTCAGGACGTACACGTCTCCGGCGGCTATACGCTCCTGCGTCTCGCGCACGGCCGTCGTGTAGGTGGATTCGTCGAGATCGGTCGTGCTTCCGGCAAGCAGCGGTCCGTCCGCCGATGCGGGCACCGTTCCAGGCGCGGGCAACGGCTCGGCATCACCCCAGGCTCTCCAGCCCTGCGCACCCAGTACCCAGCCGCCGCCATACACGCGAACCTCGGCAGGGCCGTCGTATGGCAGGACCGCGCCCGCGAGCAGCGGGTCGTGGCGGCGCATGACGTCGTCGAGGAGGTCCGCGGCGCGCTCGTAGGCAAGATCCGTGTGGACGGTGCGCGGCTCCCAGCACGCGAGCGCGATGCCGCCGAACCACCCCCGCGGGCCGGATGGCGCGAGGACCAGCGGGAGCTTCTCAGGCGCGAGCGACGCCCCCAGCGCCGCCGGCGTGAGCCCGGGCGACACGAACGGTCCGGAGAGCTCGATGTCCCCGAGCTTCACGGGCCGGCCGCGAACAGGCGGTCGAAGGCGGTCGATAGCGCCGAGGCGGCCTCGCCACCGCGGCCACGCACGCCCCGGGCGCCGGCCACCGCCGTGGTGAGGAGGACCTCGTCGGCGGAATCCACCT
>JAJZRZ010000074.1 GCA_021850085.1 Actinomycetes bacterium
GTCCAGCGCCACGGCAAGGTCCGAGGTGGCTGAAAGCGCGACCACATCCGTCCCGGCCACCGCGTCCAGATCCGCGCGCATCGCGAGTCCCTTCTCGTTCGCTGCCCGGCGGTGCCCCGCCAAGGCAAGCTCGACCGCGCGCCTCACGTCGGCGACCTCTCCCGTACCCGGCACGCTCTCCAGGCGCGAGAGGTCGAGGAGGTCGGCAACGAGGCGCCGCAACCGTGCGGTCTCGCCGGCCAGCTGGTCGAGGAAGACGAGCGACTGCCCGGTCTCGCCGTTGCGCGCGGCCTGCTCGGCCGACTCCGCGAGAAGCGCGATGCCCGCAACCGGCGTCTTCAGCTCATGCGAGGCGTTCGCCACGAAATCACGCCTGACCGCATCCAGGCGCAGCCGATCGCTCTCGTCGGCGATCACCACTAGCGTCCGAAGGGCTCCGTCAGCACCCAACGGGACCATCAGGACCCGGTGGTAGCGCTGGAACGGATCTGGGCCCAGGTCTACGGCCGCAGGCGATGTCTCGCCGAACCCGGCGACGATGACTGCCTCGATAGGGGCGGGCAGGCCCAGCTGTCCAACCGGCTTGCCCACGAGGCCGCCCGGAGGGAGACGGAACATCCCGCCGAGCGCCCTGTTAGCGAGACGGACCTTGTCGCCGTCGAGAAGCAGCACGCCTTCGGAGAGCCCGTCGAGCGCGATACGCAGAGTCTCCCGCTCCGCCTCCAGTGCGCTCAGCCGCGCGCGCAGCTGCTCGCGCAGGCTGGTGAGCGCTCCTGACAGAGGCCGCAGAAGTTCCGGCCGGACGGGGACCGGGAAGGCGAGATCGCCTGCGGCCATCGCCCGAGCCGCCCGGGCGAGATCCTCCACCGGGCGCGCGATCGCCTGTGTCACCGCCCATGCGGCCGCGATCGCGATCAGCACGACTGCGGGCAGCAGAAAGAGGCCGGAGCGGCGAGCTGGAGCGGCGAGTGCCGCGATTTCCTCGACCGGCTCGGATGTCCGTACCACGATCGGCCTTCCGTCCACTGTGGATCCGGGGACCGCGACGTACAGGCGTTCGACGTCGTCATTGTCCGAACGGCGGATGTCGGCGCCCGTCCGGCCCGCGAACGCATCGCGCACCTCAGGCCTGCCGCCGTGGTTCTCCGTGTCCGTGGCACCCTCCTGCGAGTCGGCCAGCACCCGGCCGTCTTCGGTCAAGATGGTGATGCGCATGTCACCTTCAGCGATGCCGGCCAGTTGCTGTGAGAGCGGGACCGAGCTTCGGGCGAGCGCCGCGACGGCTTGGGCACGGTTCTCGAGCCTGGTCTGTTGCTGAAGACGGACAGCGGCGTCGAGGGGCGCGTACAGGCTCCACACCCAAGCGGCGGTCAACGCCACGATCACGAGCGCGAAGCCGAGAGTGAGGCGCAGACGGTACGTCGAGGTGGCCAGGACGGATGTCCTCACGACCCTGCCGCCTCCTTCGGTGTCGGCTCAAAGCGGTAGCCGGCGCCATGGACCGTGCGTATGTATGTGTAGGCGGAAGGATCCTCGATCGCCTGGCGAAGGCGGCGGATGTGGACATCGATCGTGCGCGACGAGGGCAGGTGGTCGTACCCCCACACGTCGTTGGCGAGCCGTTGTCGCGACATCAGCTTGCCCGCGTTGCGCGCGAGCGAGACGAGCAGCTGGAACTCCTTGAGGCGCAAGACGGCTGGCTGCCCCGCGACCGTCACGGTGAGCTGGCTCGGTTCGATGCGCAGATCGCCGGTCTCGATCACCTCGTCCGAGTCGACCACGGCGCGCGCGCGCACGCGCCTCAGGTTAGCGCGGATGCGGGCAAGGAGCTCCTCCATGGAGAACGGCTTGCCGATGTAGTCGTCCGCGCCGGCATCAAGACCCCTCACCGTATCTCGCTCGCTGTCGAGTGCGGTCACCATGACGATGGCCACATCCGCATTGCTGCGCCGAACCTCCTCGGCGAACCGGTAGCCGTCGATGCCGGGCAGCATCAAATCGAGTACGATGAGGTCGGGCCTGTCCCTGAGCGCGAGATCGAGGCCCTCGAGGCCGTCGCCGGAACCGGAGACCTCGAAGCCGGCGCGGCGTAGTGCGTACTCGACCGTCTGTCTGATGATGGGGTCGTCTTCCACGACAAGGATGCGCGACACGGAAACCTCCTCTACGCCATGGACCCATTCTTGCACCGCTGTCGGCATATGCGAAACGAATGATATAAAGAGTTAACAAAGTCGTTGCGCGTGTAACACTCGTGCAACCAACTGCCGCGCAGCCGACGGTAGGGTGGTGACCGGCTGCCAAGCCGGCGGTCAACGGACGATTCGTGAAGGAGTGTGGCGTGAACCGGAAGAAGCTATTCGCTGCGGGCCTCGTATCCGTGCTGCTCGTGGGTGCGGTCGCGTTGACCGGATGCAGCCCCGCAGTGGAAGAGGAGACTGCCGAAGGTCCCGGTACGACCGGGGAGACCACCGAGCTCGAGGGCACGATCGACATCCAAGGTTCGGACACCATGCTCAACATCTCCACCGCGTGGACCGAGGCGTTCATGGACGAGAATCCCGGCGTGGACATCGCGGTTCAAGGCGGCGGCTCCGGCACCGGCATCGCTTCGATGATCAACGGCACCGTCGATCTCGCCAACGCCTCACGCGAGATGAAGGACGAGGAGATCGAGGAGGCCGAGGGCAAGGGCATCACTCCGGTCGAGCACAAGGTCGCCATCGACGGCATCGCGGTGGTGGTGAACCCTGGCAACGGAGTCGGAGATCTCACGATGGCCCAGCTCGGCGAGATCTTCCGTGGCGAGAAGACCAACTGGAAGGACTTCGGCGGCGATGATCTCGAGATAGTGATCCTCTCGCGCGACAGCTCCTCGGGCACGTACGAGTACTTCAAGGAAGAGGTCGTGGCTGCTGAAGACGAGAATGCCGAGTTTGCACAGAGGGCGAAGCTCCTGCCCTCTAACCAGGCAATCGTCGACGAGGTTTCCACCAGCGCGGGTGCGATCGGCTACGTCGGTCTGGGTTACCTGACCGATGACATCAAAGTGGTCGCGGTGGAAGGCGTGGTCGCCTCGGTCGAGGCCGCCGCTGACGGCAGCTATCCGATCAGCCGCTACCTGTACATGTACAGCAATGGTGAACCCACGGGCGTGATCGCTGCGTTCATCGACTGGGTCGTGGGCCAGGCTGGCCAACAACTGGTGGTCGACGAGGGCTTTGTTCCGCTACCCTAGTCGGGAGATGATACCCCGACTCCCATCGCAGCCGGATCTCGGCCGCACGACCCGACGTCGTGCGGCCGAGATTGCTGCGAAGATACTGATCTATGCGTGCGGCTGGACGGCCATGGTCATCCTCGCCGCTATCGCGCTGTTCCTGGCCATTAACGCGATCAGGGCGTTGCGAGAAGCAGGCCTGGACACTATGCTCTCCGGCACGCTGTGGTACCCGACGTCCGACCCCGGTAAGTTCGGGATGCTACCTCTCGTGCTGGGGTCGCTGTTGGTGACCGGGATCGCCCTGTTGGTGTCGATACCGGTGGGCGTCGGTGCGGCGGTCTACATCTCCGAGTTCTCACGAGGGGCCGTCAAAGATGTGCTCAAGTCGATCATCGAGTTCATGGCGGCCGTTCCGTCAGTCGTCTACGGCCTGATCGGCGTGGCTGTGCTGATCCCGTTGGTGAAAGATGTATTCAGCCTGCCGAGCGGACTCACCGCGCTCACCGGCGGGCTCATTCTCGGCGTGATGTCGATCCCGACGATCGTCTCCATCTCCGAAGACGCGCTGCATGCGGTGCCGATGGATCTCAGGCAGGGTTCTGCGGCCCTCGGCAACACGCGCTGGCAGACCACGTTCAAGGTCACGGTACCGTCGGCGGGCTCCGGGATCTTCGCCGCGATGATGCTCGGCCTCGGGCGGGCGATCGGCGAGACGATCGCCGTGCTGATGCTCACCGGCAACGCAGCGGTGATTCCGGACAGCGTGTTCGAATCAGTGCGCACGATGACCGGCACGATCGCGGCGGAGATGGGAGAGGTGGTGCAGGGCGGCCTGCACTATTCGGTGCTCTTCACCGTCGGTCTCGTATTGTTCGTCATCACGTTCGGGGTGAATCTGGCAGCGGATCTCGTGCTCGAGCGTCAGAGGAAGCGGTGGCGCCGATGATGACGCCTTCCCGGCGCAGGAAAGCACGGATCGCGGAGACTACGGCAAGGATGCTGCTCGGCTCGATGGCGCTGATCGTGGTGGGGATAGCCCTGTTCGTTGTCGGCTACATCGTCTACCGCGGTGCGGGTGCGCTCGACTGGCAGTTCCTCACGGATGTTCCACGGAACCGCGGACGGGAGGGAGGCATCTTCCCCGTGGTGATCGGCACGGTCTGGGTCGTGGGAGGCACAGCTGCGTTCGCACTGCCGGTGGGCATACTCGCTGGCGTGTATCTCTCCGAGTATGCGCCGAAGGGATTCGCCACCCGTGCCGTTCGCTTGGCCATCACGAACATGGCCGGCGTACCCTCCATAGTCTACGGCCTGTTCGGTCTCGCTGCCTTCGTGCTGCTCGCCGGCATTGGCCGCTCGATCCTTGCCGCCGCGCTCACGCTGGCCTGCATGACTCTTCCGGTCGTGATCACCGCGACCGAGGAGGCGTTGCGCCAGATTCCGCAAGACCTTCGCCAAGCCTCTCTCGCCCTCGGCGCCACCAAGTTCCGGATGATCCGAACCGTCGTGCTGCCCGCCGCCGCACCCGGCATCATAACCGGGTCGATCCTCGGACTGGCTCGAGCGGCGGGGGAGACCGCCCCGATCCTGTTCACCGGCGCGGTGTTCCAGATGCGCAGGATTCCCGATTCGCCCCTGTCGCAGTTCATGGCTTTGCCGTACCACATCTACACGCAAGTCACATCCGTCCCAGAATGGAATCCCGACCTCGTATGGGGTACCGCACTCGTGCTGGTGGGTGGCGTGAGCCTCGTCAGCGTAGCAGCGGCCACGTGGCGTGCGTTCCAAAGGAGGAAGATCGCATGGTGACACTCGCCGCTGCCGACGCACGGGCCCACGGGGCTCCGGTAGCTGCCGAGCAGGAGGACCTGCCCGCTGAGGGGAGCTTTTCCCTGCGCGATGTCTCGGTGGCCTACGGCCGGGACCGCGTCATCGAAGGCGTCTCGATGGACATCCCGCCGCACGCGGTGACAGCGCTCATCGGCCCGTCAGGTTGCGGAAAGTCGACGCTGTTGCGGTGTCTGAACCGGATGAACGACGAGTTGGGGAACGTGCGCGTCGGTGGGCATATCACCTTGGATGGCCAGGACATCACGGGCAAGGCCATCGATCCGGTGGATCTCAGGATGCGCGTGGGCCAGGTGTTCCAGCGGCCGAACCCGTTCCCGATGACCATCTTCGACAACGTCGTTTACGGACCGAGGACACAGGGCATCCGCGGCAGAGACGAGCTCCAAGCCCTGGTGGAGGAGTCCCTGCGCAGCGCCGCGCTGTGGGAAGAGGTGAAAAAGAGTCTGAAGAAGCACGCCTTCGAGCTTTCGGGTGGCCAGCAACAACGGCTGTGCATCGCCCGGGCCTTGGCCACGAAGCCCGAGGTGATCTTGATGGACGAGCCGGCCTCGGCTCTCGACCCGATCTCCACGCAGCAGATCGAAGACACGATCGCGTCGCTCAAAGACGATGTCACCATCGTGATCGTCACTCACAACATGCAGCAGGCCGCGCGCATCTCGGATAGGACGGCGTTCATGCTCCGGGAGAGCCTTGAGGAGCCCGCGCACCTCATAGAGGTGGGCGAGACACGCAAGATGTTCACCAACCCCGACGACGCACGGACGGAGAGCTACATCACGGGCCGGTTCGGCTAGCAGCCGATCGCCGGCTCGTCAGCGGGGAAAAGGAACGAGGCGCGTGGGGGGCGCGCCTCGTTTCATGTGAGCGGCGATTCCCGGCGTCCGAGGGGGGAGGGATTGCCGGTCGCTCTGCTCGTTCGTGCCTGATGCAACACACGTGCCAACAGCCCGCAGGGATCCCACGAGCCGGAGAGGATATCTCCAGCCCGTGGGATGCGGGTGCTACTGGCAGGTGTAACCGCCGTCGACCGTCATGTTCGAACCGGTGACGAAGGATGCCTCGTCCGAGCACAACCACACGACCAGGTTCGCCACCTCTTGCGGCGTGCCCAGGCGGTTGAGCGCGTGCTTACCCGCGATGAAGGCGTAACCGTCGCTCCCCGGTGTGATACCCGCCTTCTCGAGCAGAGGCGTGTCTATGAAGCCCGGGTGTACCGAGTTCACGCGGATACCCTGCTGTGCGTACTCGATCGCGGCGGCCTTCGTGAGGCCGGCGACCGCATGCTTGGAGGCGACATACGCGGGAGCGGCGGCCCAGCCGACGAGGCCGAGGATGCTCGAGATGTTGACGATCGCACCGCCGCCCGACGCCAGGATGGCGGGGATGCCGTACCGCATCCCGTAGAAGACGCCATGCAGGTTCACGCCCATGACCGTGTGCCAGCCTTCGACAGAGTACGCACCCGTCAGGGCCGATTCGCCGCCGATGCCCGCGTTGTTCACCACGAAGTTCAAGGAGCCGAACGCCTGAACGCCGGCCGTCACGGCAGCCTCCACCTGGTCGGCTTCGCCCACATCGGTCCTCACGAAAAGCGCGGCTCCGCCAGCCTCCTCGACGAGCGTCACCGTCTGTGCGCCGCCCGCCTCGTCGACGTCGCACACAACAACGCTGGCGCCGCCGCGAGCGAACCCTATCGCGGTCTCGCGACCGATGCCTGATCCTCCGCCGGTGATCAGAGCAACCATACCTTTGAATCCTGCCACCCCGTACCCCCTTCCTTGCGTTGCGGCCCGGCCCAGCGCGAGCCGCTGCCTAGATTGTAACCTTAGTTACAAGTCGTTTGGCACAGGAGCGTCGGGCTTGGGCGCGGCGCGTCTGCTCGTGGCGCTATCGCTTGGCTTGCGTGTCGCGGTCCGCGAGAAGCGCGGGTCGCGCCAACAGCGCCAGTGCCCAGACGAGGAGAACGCAGGCACCCGCGAGCACCGCTAGCGAGGGAGTTAGCAGGTCGCCGAGCCAGCCGAAGAGGAGCGCGCCGAACGGCATCACGCCGATGAACGCCATCACGAACAGCGACATCACGCGTCCACGGAGGTGTGTCGGCACAGCGGTCTGCAGGTCGGTGTTGATGCTCGAAACGCACGATAGAACCGCGATGCCCATGATGACCAGCGTCACCGCCGATAGTGCGACCGACCCGGAGAGCGCAAGAACAGCGGCACCGAGCGCCATGACCACCAAGCCCGCGCGAATCAAGGATTCGCGCGTCACCGAGCTCGACAGACTTGCCGTACCGAGCGCGCCGATGAGAGCACCGAGACCGTTGGCTGCGAGCAGGCTGGAGTAGCCCGTCACACCGAGGCCGAGGGAGTCCCGGGCGATCGCGGGCAGCAGCGTGGCGAAAGGCATGCCGAAGACGGTCAGCATCGCCGCCGTCAGCAGGTGGGTCCACACTCGTCGATGCGCAAGCGCATAACGCACGCCGGCCATGAGAGCGTGGATGTCGGACGTCTCGCGGAAGGGCGGGGCGTGCTGTTCAGGCCGGATGATGGCGAGCGCCCAGATCACGAACACGAAGCTCACCGCGTTCACCCAGAAGATCTCCGCTACCCCGCCGCTAGGTGTCCAGCCGAACACAAGGACCACCGCCGCAGCGGCTATGGGGCCCACGAGGCGCGCCGCGTTGAACTGCGCCGACGACAGCGCGACGGCGTTCATGAGCGACTCCCGTGGGACCAGGTCCGGTGTCATCGCTTGGAACGCGGGAGACATGAACGCGCTCGCGACGCCACCCATCAGGCTGAGGCCGTACACCCACGTCATGGTCACGTTGTCTGTGGAGGCCAGCCAGATCGGAA
>JAJZRZ010000075.1 GCA_021850085.1 Actinomycetes bacterium
GAGGCAATCGTCTCCAATCCGCCGTACTCCATCAAGTGGGACGGCGACGCCAACCCGCTGCTCATCAACGACCCGCGTTTCGCCCCCGCCGGCGTGCTCGCGCCCAAGTCCAAGGCCGACCTGGCATTCACGATGCACATCCTGAGCTGGCTCGCCGTCAGCGGCACCGCGGCCATCGTCGAGTTCCCGGGCGTTCTGTATCGCGGGGGCGCCGAGCGCAAGATCCGCAAGTACCTCATCGACAACAACTACGTGGACACGGTCATCCAACTGCCGCCGGACCTGTTCTTCGGCACCACGATCGCCACGTGCGTCATCGTGCTCAAGAAGTCCAAGACCGACAACGCCACACTCTTCATCGACGCGTCGGCCGAGTTCGTGCGCAACGGCAACAAGAACAAGCTCACCGAGGCAAACCGGCAGTGCATCCTCGATGCGTTCACCGCCCGCGAGGACGCCGAGCACTTCGCCCGGCTCGTGCCCAACGCCCAGATCGCCGAGAACGAGTACAACATCGCGGTCAGCTCGTATGTGGAGCAGGAGGACACACGCGAGGAGGTCGACATCGTGGCGCTCAACGCCGAGATCGCGCGCATCGTCACGCGGCAGGCCGAGTTGCGCACGCAGATCGATGCGATCGTGGCGGATCTGGAGGGCGGGGCGTGAGCGAGCAGTCAAGCTCAATCGTCCAACAGGCTGTTGGACGACGTGAATCGTGTCAGCCCGTCGTGCGTACAGCTGTTCGGGATTCCCGAACAGTTCGCCAAGAGGGATCACACGAGGGGAGCGCAACCTGTCGGGATTCCCGACAGGTTCATGTGGCTGTCTGGCAGTCGCAACAGGCAAAGAGAATGGCGCGACAAATCGTGCAAGGGGCGCTTGCACAAGTGCCGCGGCTTCAATGCTCTGAGGTTATTCGGTATGAGCCTCTAGGTAGGTGGTCATGAGCCGCATCGACGAGCTGATAGCGGAGTTGTGCCCGGGTGGGGTGGAGTTCAGGGCGCTGGGGTCGCTGGGCAGCTGGAAAGGCGGAGGTACGCCTTCGAAACACAAGACGGACTACTGGCGGGGCGGCACCATTCCCTGGGTCACGTCCAAGGATATGGGTGGTTTCGAGTTGCCCGGCACGGTGGACTGCATCACTGACGTTGCCGTCAGGGAAAGCGCTGCCAAGGTCATCCCGCCGAACTCGGTCGCCATCGTCATGCGGTCGGGCATTCTCAAGCACACCCTACCCGTGTCGCTAGTGCCGTTTCCGGCGACCGTGAACCAAGATCTCAGGGCAATGACTTGTCGAGACGATGTAATGCCGCGCTATGCGTTGCATGTGCTACGCGCCAATGCACAGCGTATCCTTGCCACCTGCCGCAAGGTCGGGGGGACAGTCGAATCTATCGACGCGAAACGACTGATGTCCTTCAGAATCCCAATCCCTCCTCTCGAGGTGCAGCGGGAGATCGTGCGGGTGCTGGATTTGTTCACGACGCTGGAGGCGGAGCTGGAGGCGGAGCTGGAGGCGGAGCTGGAGGCGCGGCGGTGTCAGTATGCCCACTACCGAGACTCGCTTCTGACCTTCCCCGCGGAGGTCCGGTGGGCGACGCTGGGTGAGGTCGGCGAGTTCATTCGGGGTCGCCGCTTCGTCAGGACGGACATGGTCGATGTGGGCATCCCTGCGATCCACTACGGCGAAATCTACACGCACTATGGAGTCGCCACCGGCGAGTCTCTTTCACACGTCCGCAGTGACCTAGCTGCACGCCTGCGTTGTGTGCAATTTGGTTACGTCGTCATCGCTGCGGTAGGCGAGACCGTGGAAGACGTCGGCAAGGCCGTCGCCTGGCTCGGCGAAGATGAGGTGGCAATCCACGATGATTGTTTCGCTTACCGGCATTCGATGAATCCAAGGTTCGTCTCTTACTACCTGCAGACCGAGCTGTTCCACTCCCAGAAGAGCAAGTATGTGGCACGAGCTAAGGTGAAGCGTTTGTCGGCGGGGGACCTCGCCAGGATTACGATCCCCATCCCGCCTCTCGAAGAGCAGGCGCGTATCGTCGCTATCCTCGACAAGTTCGACGCGCTCGTGAACGACCTCAGCAGCGGCCTGCCCGCTGAGATCGCCGCTCGGCGCAAGCAGTACGAGCACTACCGGGACAGACTGCTGACCTTCAAGGAGGCGGCCGCATGACCGGAAAGCACATCGAGCTCTTCCTCGTCGACGGCGTTCCGGGAGGGATCACCACGGCTGATATCGTCGGCTGGACGGGTCACGTTCTCGTGGGGCCGCGCTCTGACCTCGGCGATATCCTCAAGCGCCCCGAGGCTAAGCGCAACGGCGCCTACCTGCTCCTCGGCGATGACGAGGAGGCGCTCGGCGGAGTCCGCTGCTACATCGGGCGCACCGAGGACTTCAACAACCGGTTCCGCGACCACTCGGCCAAGAAGGAGTTCTGGGACCGGGTGGTGCTCATCACCTCCAAGGACGACTCGTTCACCGAGGGCCACTGGGGCTACCTGGAGTGGCGGCTGGTGGAGCTTGCCCGGCAGGCGGCCCGCGTCACGCTGACCAACGGCAACGAACCGCGCGGCCGGAAGCTCTCCGAGGCGCAGATCTCGGATATGGAGGCGTTCCTGGCGCAGCTGCAGATGGTGCTGCCGGTACTGGGAGTGAACGCGATCCGTGTCCGCAAAGCGGCGCCCGCGCCATCGAGTGCATCCGCGGACTCGCCGGTGTTCACCCTGACGAACATCAAGTTCAAGGTCGAGGCGCGGGCGCAGCAGATCGGCGATGAGTTCACCATGCTGAAGGGGTCGCGAGTCGTCGCCACGTGGGCTGGAACCGGCAAGGCCGAGAGCACCAAGCGCTCGTACGCATCCTATCGCGCACAGCACCAGAAACTCCTCGCGGATGGCTCGATCGAGGTGCGGGGCGGCGTCGGCATCCTGACCCGGGACGTCCCCTTCGGCTCGCCCTCAACGGCGGCAGCGGTCGCGCTCGGCCGGTCGAGCAACGGGCGTCTAGAGTGGAAGGCCACCGACGGCACCTCTTACGGCGACTGGGAGAACCGCGGGGTGGGGTAGGGGCCGCTCGTCCACGGCGAGATCATGAGTCATGAATGACATCGATTCCGGGCAGGTGACGTCGTTCTGGTAGCTTGAATTTGTCGTTGTTGATTTACCTGGCACTTGCGACGACAAACTGCTAATGTGTCGTTGTTGACTTTCCGAGGGGGTGCGATGACAGATTCAGTTCGAGATCGTGCTCCTCGGGGCAGACCCTCCCGCGTCGCCATCTACCAGCGATTTGCAACCGCCATCGACGAGCTGGCTCGCTACGGCGGCTTGCCCACCCCGGTCGAAGCCAAGCAGCTGTGGGACGACGTGTGGCACCTTGAGGCCCATCACTCGACGGCGCTCGAAGGCAACACGCTCGTGCTGCGCGAGGTCGAGCAACTCCTTGAAGAGGGCCGCGCTGTCGGCTCGAAGGAGCTCAAGGACTACATGGAGGTGCTCGGCTACTCCGAAGCGGCCCGCTGGGTCTACGAGCAAGGCTTCGAACCGGACGCACGCAGCGGCGACGGTCTAGTGACCGCGACCGAGGTCCGCCACGTCCATGAGCTTGCGATGTCGAAAGTGTGGGACGTCGCGCCAGATCCCGGCGCGTACCCGGATGAGGGCCCCGGGGACTTTCGCCGCCACGACATCCGCCCCTTCACCGGCGGCATGAAGCCCCCGACCCATCCGCTCGTTGCGGCCGGTGTGACCGCGTGGGTCGACGACGTGAACCGGTTCGGCCAGTCGTTTGCGGATGACACGCTTCGCATCATCGAGGTGCCCGAGGCGCTCGCCCGGATCCATGCCGACTTCGAGCGGCTGCACCCCTTCATAGACGGCAACGGCCGCGTTGGACGTCTGCTGCTGAACCTCATCCTCACGCGCTTGGGCTGGCCTCCCGTCGTGATCCTCAAGGGACAGCGGCGACGCTACCTCTCGGCGCTGGATCGTGCCGACCATGGCGATCATGGCCCGCTCGCCGAGCTCATCGCCCGCTCGGTCGTCGACAATCTCCACCGCCTCATCCCCAACATCGCGGGTCCGGCCAAGTACGTGCCGCTCGAGGCGCTGGCAGACGAGGAGTTCAGCCTTGCTGCCCTCAAGCAGGCAGCCGTGCGCGGCCGGCTCGAGGCGATCATCGGCCCGGACGGGCGATACCGTTCAAGCCGCGCGGCCGTTGAGGCCTACAAGGCCTCGAAGTACAAGAGGGGTGGGGGCGCATGAGCGAGGTGGGTGGGGGAGTACGTTACGATCCGATCGCCGTGAGTGCGGAGAGCACGGTCGTCGCCGAGTACTTCCCGGAAGTTATCGAGGAGGCCGCCTACCAGTCTGAGGCGGCGCTCGAACGAGAACTCATCCGGCTCCTCCAGTCCCAGGCCTACGAGTATCTGCCGCTCACGAACGAGGCCGAGCTCATCGTCAACCTCCGCGCGCAGCTCGAGCAGCTCAACGGGATCACGTTCAGTGATGCCGAATGGGCGCGGTTCTTCTCGGAGAGGATCGCGAGCGCAAACGAGGGTCCGCTCGAAAAGACGGTGCGCATCCAGGAGGATCACGTCCAGATCCTGCGGCGAGACGACGGCACGACCAAGAACGTCGCACTCATCGACAAGACGAACATCCACAACAACCGGTTGCAGGTCATCAACCAGTACGAGGTCGCCGGGGGCGAGGGCGAAGGCGGGGCGACCAGGTCGAACCGCTATGACGTGACGGTCCTTGTGAACGGCCTGCCGATGGTGCACATAGAGCTGAAGCGTCGCGGTGTTGACCTCCGCGAGGCGTTCAATCAGATTTCCCGCTACGAGCGCGACAGCTTCTGGGCTGGCTCTGGCCTCTTCGACCACGTGCAGCTCTTCGTGATCAGCAACGGCACGCTCACCAAGTACTACTCCAACACCGTCCGGCGTCAGCACCTCCGCGAGGTTGCGGGGTCCGGGCGGACCCGCAAGACCTCCAACACCTTCGAGTTCACCTCGTGGTGGGCAGATGCGACGAACCGCCCGATACAGGACCTGACCGCGTTTGCGAAGACGTTCTTCGCCAAGCACTCGCTGCTCAACGTGCTCACCAAGTACTGCGTGCTCACGGCTGACCGGATGCTGCTCGTGATGCGGCCCTACCAGATCGTTGCGACCGAGCGGATCCTGCAACGCATCGATATCTCGACGAACTACCGGCAGCTGGGCACGGTGGCTGCCGGCGGCTACGTGTGGCACACCACCGGGTCGGGCAAGACGCTGACGAGCTTCAAGGCCGCGCAGCTGGCGAGCAGGTTGTCGAGCGTCGACAAGGTGGTATTCGTCGTCGACCGCAAGGACCTCGACTACCAGACCATGCGCGAGTACGACCGGTTCGAGAAGGGCGCTGCGAACTCCAACACCTCGACCGCTGTGCTGAAGCGTCAGCTCGAAGACCCCTCGGCCCGCATCATCATCACGACGATCCAGAAGCTCGCGACCTTCATCGCCGCGAACAAGGGCCATGCGATCTACGACGGCCACGTCGTGATCATCTTCGACGAGTGTCATCGCTCCCAGTTCGGCGAGATGCACAGCGCGATCACCAAGGCGTTTCGGCGCTACAACCTCTTCGGTTTCACGGGCACGCCGATCTTCTCGGCAAACGCGGCCAGCGGTGGTAACCCGCAACTGAGGACCACCGAGCAGGCGTTCGGCGAGAAGCTGCACACCTACACGATCGTCGATGCGATCACCGACAAGAACGTGCTGCCGTTTCGCATCGACTACGTCAACACGATCAGGTTGCCGGAGCACATCACCGATGCCCAGGTCGCCGCGATCGACACGGAGCGCGCGCTGCTGGCCCCAGAGCGCATCAAGGAGATCGTCGGCTACACGCTAGAGCACTTCGACCAGAAGACCAAGCGCGCCGAGCACTATCCGCTGGCGGGCAGGCGGGTGCGGGGCTTCAACGCGCTGTTCGCCACCGCGTCGATCGAGGCGGCCAAGCGCTACTACCTTGAGTTCAAGGACCAACAGCAGGATCTGGGATCCGACCGCCGTCTCAAGGTCGGCATCATCTACTCATACGCGGCGAACGAAGCGGTCGATGATTACCTCGACGAAGAGGGCTTCGAGACCGACGCGCTGGACCAGTCATCGCGGGACTTCCTGGATGCGGCGATCGCCGACTACAACGCGATGTTCGGCACGAGCTTCGACACCTCGGCCGACAGGTTCCAGAACTACTACAAGGACCTCTCGCTGCGCCTGAAGAGCCGTGAGATCGACCTGGTCATCGTTGTGAACATGTTCCTCACCGGCCTCGACGCGACTACACTCAATACACTGTTCGCCGACAAGAACCTGCGCGCCCACGGCCTCGTCCAGGCGTACTCGCGCACGAATCGCATCCTCAACTCCGTGAAGACCTACGGCAACGTCGTCTCCTTCCGCGATCTGGAGCAGGAGACCAACGACGCGATCGCGCTCTTCGGCAACAAGGACGCCTGCGGGATCGTGCTGCTCAAGCCGTACGGCGAGTACTATGTCGAGTACGCCGGGAAGGTCGCCGAGCTGCTCGAGAAGTACCCGCTCGGAGCGCCGATCGTGGGCGAGTCGGCGCAGAAGGAGTTCATCGTCCTCTTCGGTGCCATCCTGCGTCTGCATAACATCCTCACCGCGTTCGACGACTTCGCCGGCAACGAGATCCTCGCCGAGCGCCAGGCGCAGGACTACCGCAGCGTTTACCTCGACCTGTACGCCGAGTACCGTGGCCGAGTGGACAAGGAGCCGATCAACGACGACATCGTCTTCGAGATCGAGCTCATCAAGCAGGTCGAGATCAACGTCGACTACATCCTCATGCTAGTGGAGAAGTGGCGAGCGGCGCACGGAGAAGGCGCCGACGTGGAGCTCCGTGCCTCGATCAGCCGCGCGATCGATGCGAGCCCCACGTTGCGTAACAAGAAGGACCTCATCGAGGCGTTCGTCGACTCCGTGTCGGTGAGCGGCGAGATCGACGAGGAGTGGCAGGCGTTCATCCTCGCCCGGCGCGAGGCCGAGCTCGCCGCGATCATCGAGTCCGAGGGGCTGCGGCCCGACGAGACGCGCGCGTTCATCGAGGTCGCCTTCCGTGACGGCGCCATTCGCGCCACCGGGACTGCGATCACCAAGGTGCTGCCGCCCGTGTCGCGCTTCTCATCCGACGGCGGCCACGGCGAGAAGAAGCAGCGAGTGCTCGCGAAACTCGGCGAGTTCTTCGAGCGGTTCTTCGGCCTCGGCTCCGGTGAGGCGGCTACGTAGAGCAGGGAGGCCCGCTCCGTCGTAGAAGCGGGCCTCCGCGATTCGCGAAGCGGTCTACTGTCACTCGGCGCTGATGATGACTTTCAGGGCCTTCTCCTTGGCCGCATTGCCGAACACCTCGTATGCCTCGAGCATCTCGTCCAGCGCGAAGTGGTGCGTCACGAGCTGGCCGGAATCGAGCTTGCCTGATTCGACGGTCTTGAGCAGCTGCGGAGTGGTGTTGGTGCTGACAAGTCCGGTCGTGAGGGTGATGTTCTTGATCCACAGCTCGTCGAGCTTGAGATTCACCGGTTTGCCGTGTACGCCGATGTTCGCGATATTGCCGCCGGCCTTCACGATGTCCTGACAGACGTCGAACGTCGCCGGGATGCCGATCGCCTCGATCGCCACGTCAACACCCTTGCCGCCCGTGAGCTCCTTCACCTGCGCGGCGGCATCGCCTGCGACGTTGTTGACGACGCTCGTGGCGCCGAACCTGAGGGCCACCTCGAGGCGGTTTGGATCGACGTCGATCATGATGATCTCGGCGGGGGAGTAGAACTGGGCGGTGAGCAAGGCAGCGAGACCGACCGGACCGGCGCCGACGATCGCCACGACGTCGCCGGGC
>JAJZRZ010000076.1 GCA_021850085.1 Actinomycetes bacterium
GACGACGGGGGTGGAGGAGTAGACGAGGGTGGTCCTGTCGGCAAGAGTGGTTTCGTGCGGGAGGACCTCCAAGGTCTTTTCCACGGGTTCCGATTCGCCGGTGAGCGTCGACTCATCGACACGCACGTCCGCCTCGGTGATCAGACGGGCATCTGCCGGCACCCGGTCACCTGTCTCGAGGACGATCACATCACCGGCGACGAGCTCGGTTGCGTCGATGACCTGCACCTCACCATCGCGCACGACGCGCGCCTTCGGGCTGGAGAGTTTGCGTAGAGCGTCGAGAGCGGCCTCGGCTCGGTACTCTTGCACCACACCTATGATGACGTTGGCGACAACGATCAGGCCGATGACGATCGCGTCGAAGACCTTGCCCGCCAGAGCCGAAACGATGCCCGCGCCCGCGAGCAGGTAGACCATCGGATTGGCAACCTGCGCCAGCACGAGCCTGGGAAGTGAGATACCCGCCTCCACTTCGAGGGCGTTGGGTCCATCAACTGCCAGCCGCCGGGCGGCTTCGGCCGAAGTGAGCCCTTCGACGGTCGAGCCCAGGTGCGCCGCCACGGCGTGTGCTTCCAGCGCATGCCATGCGGGCGGCGCGGTCTGCTGGCTTGGCGCGCCGTCGGATTCGTCAGGGCTCATCTCGGTGGAATCCCTCGGGTCGGTCGATGTGTGCTGCACCTGTCCACCCTTCCTCACGGAAACGTTTTTCGGAGGACGGTCCAGCAGGTGCTGCGACCTCCGGCGTTGACGGACGCCGAAGGTCTCGCCTCTACGTGCGCGTCCGGGGCCGAAAGGCCCGTGCTGACGAACGCGCAACCCATTCACGTGAACGGGCAGGCTACTCCCCTTCGTACGGCCGTGAGCATACGCGACGTGGGGGTCCTGCGCAAACGACCGGGGGCCAGGTGGGAGTGGGTGGAGCCTGCGGCATGTTGCAGCGCGAGAGGCACCGCGGCGGGATGCTGGTATCATGGGTGCGCTGATCAGGCGGGCGGCGGCTGGACAGATGCACTGCCGGTGCGCCCGCGGCCGGGCCCGTAGCTCAATGGCGGAGCAGGGGACTCATAATCCCTTGGTTGTAGGTTCGAATCCTACCGGGCCCACCACAGAAGCTCCCGCGAAGGTATGGCAGACATGACGCAGCTGAGCAGGGCCGAGCGTCTCGAGCGGATGCGCGGGCGCCACAGACGCGTATGGGTGCTGGGCGTGGTGGTCGCAGTGGCCGCGGCGGCGGTGGTCACGTTGGCGCTCGTGGCACTGCGCCAGGATCCGGGACCTGCCGAGGAGGACTCGGTGATCACGACGTCCGTTCCGGAATCCGTCGACAGCACCTTTTCCTCGAGCTCCGCCACCTCCACGGTGCCGGTCGAGGTCCCCCAGCTCGTCGGCATGCCGATCGCGGAGGCGGAGTTGCTTTTGGCCGCCGCCGGTCTGGTGATGGTCCAGGTTCCCACACCCGCCGGCGAGAGCCCCGAAGGCACCGTGCTCTCCCAGGATCCCGCGGCTGGAGAGCGCGTCGCCCCCGGAGCCTCCATACAGCTCGTGTATGCCGATACGGGTTCGGCGGCCCAAGCCGCGATCTCGGCGATCGCCGCGGCTTCGAATGCCAGCGTATTCGTGGTGTGCATCGATCCTGGGCACCAGGCCGCCGGCAACAGCGCGCCAGAACCGGTGGGACCGGGTGCGACCCAGACAAAGGCGAAGGTCACCGGAGGGGCGGTGGGTGTGGTGACACGTCGTCCCGAGCATGAATTGGTGCTCACTCTCGGCATGAAGGTCAAGGAGCGCCTCGAGCGTTACGGCGTAGCTGTGGTGATGACGCGCACCACTGCTGACGTGGACATCTCGAACAGTCAGCGCGCCGAGGTGGCCAACCAAGCCGGTGCAGACCTGTTCCTACGCATCCATGCCGATTCCAGCACCAACGCGGATATCCGGGGCGTCTCCACGCTCTACCCGAGCGGCAACGAATGGGTGACCCCGATCGAGCAAGAGAGCCTGAAGGCGGCCGGTGTCGTGCACAAGGCGATGATCGCCTCCACGCTTGCCACCGATCGCGGGGTGATGAAGCGTGCGGACCTGTCGGGCTTCAACTATTGCCGGGTGCCCGCCATACTGGTGGAGACCGGGTTCCTGTCCAACCCGGTGGACGACCGCCAGCTTGCCGACCCTGCCTACCAGGACACTTTGGCCGATGGCATCGCGCGGGGCGTGCTCGAATATCTGGAGGTGACGAGGCAGTGAAGCCAAGGGGCTCGCGAGGAGTTGCATCAGCGGCGGTGTTGCTCGCCCGCGGTGCGTTCTGAGGTTGGCCCGGATTGCGCGAGCGATACGAGAGGACTTGCGTGAACGACTTCTTCAGTAACAGACGCGTCTGCGTGACCGGCGGGGCGGGCTTCCTCGGCGGGTTCGTGGTGTCGGAGCTGCAGAGACGTGGGGCGCGCGAGGTGTTCGTGCCGCGCAAGACCGACTACGACCTCGTGACGCACGACGGAGTGGTGCGCTGTCTGGATGACTCGAGACCAGACATAGTCATCCATCTCGCGGCGGTCGTCGGTGGCATCGGCGCCAACCGAGCCCATCCCGGCCGCTTCTACCACGACAACGCGATGATGGGGGCACAGCTCATCGAGGAATCGCGCCTGCGCGGCGTGGGGAAGTTCGTAGCCCTCGGTACCATCTGCGCGTACCCAAAGTTCACGCCGGTCCCGTTTCGCGAGGAGGACCTGTGGAGCGGCTACCCGGAGGAGACCAACGCGCCGTACGGCTTGGCCAAGAAGATGATGCTCGTGCAGCTGCAGGGCTACCGCGCCGAATACGGCTTCAACGGCATCTTCCTGCTTCCGGTCAACCTCTACGGTCCCCGCGACAACTTCAACCTCGAGACCGGCCACGTGATTCCGGCGATGATCCGCAAGATGATCGCCGCTCGCGACGCCGGCACCGACGTGACGTTGTGGGGTGACGGGTCGCCCACGCGCGAGTTCCTCTACGTTGAGGACTGCGCGCGTGGCATCGTCGACGCCACCGAACGTTACGACGGCGTAGAGCCCGTGAACCTCGGCTCGGGGATGGAAATCTCGATCAAGGATCTCGCCGAGACCGTCGCGCGCCACACCGGCTTCCAGGGCCGCATCGTGTGGGACACCACAAAGCCCAACGGCCAGCCACGGCGCATGCTGGATGTCTCCCGTGCCAGGAGATGCTTCGGCTTCCAGGCCACGACACCGTTTGAGGAGGGCCTGCGCAAGACCGTGGAGTGGTGGGAGGCGCACGGTGAGGCTTCTCCCACCCGGTGAGCTGATCCGGATGGCCCAGCCCACACCGTACCGGGGCGTATCAGCGTGCCGTTTGTGGTATCAGATAGTGCGCACCCGTCGCGGATGACAGCATCCGGGACCGGGCGCATGCCGGGAGGGCGCATGGCTCGAGAGTCAGCCTCGAGGAAGTCAGAGACCGGGCATCTGCCAGCCTTGCTCAAGGTCAGTCTCGCCCTGTCCTCTTCGCTCGACCCGAGCGTGGTGATGCAGGTCGCTGTCGAGGGCGCAGTGGATGTGCTGGAACTCGACACCGGTGCCATATACCTGCTGGACAACAGCGGAAATCTCGTCCTCGGCGCCGCGATACCCCCGTTCCCACCCGGAATGCCTGCGGAGGCCCGGCGAGCGCGAGTGCGCAACCATCCGCACATAGCGCAGGCTCTCAGGCAGCGCCAACCCCTCGTTCTCGAAGACGTGCACGGCGCGCGACTCTCGCCGGAGGAGGCAAGGGTGATCGAGGCCGGCACGATGCGCTCGCTGCTGTACGTGCCGCTTCTGGCCGGCGACCACGCCGAGGGCGTGATGATCGTGGGCACGCAAGACGCCGCTCGGCACTACTCGGAGGTGGAGGTGGATGTCTGCCGGATGCTCTCGGCGCAGATTGCGCTTGCCCTCACCAACGCGCGACTGTTCGAGTCCGCGCAACTGGCTGCAGCCGAGCTGAGTTGTGCGTACGACGCCACCTTGGAGGGGTGGTCGCTCGCGCTTGAGCTGCGCGATGAGGAGACAAGCGGTCACACCGAGCGCGCCGCTGCGCTTGCGGTGGAACTGGCGTCTCGTCTCGGAGTTCCCGATACCGATCTATCCCACGTGCGTCGTGGCGCCCTGCTTCACGACATCGGCAAGATGGCCGTCCCCGATTCGATCCTGCGCAAGCCGGGTTCGCTCACAAAGGAGGAGTGGGCGGTGATGCGCAGACATCCCGAGTACGCTCACGGGTTCCTTTCGCAGATCGAGTACCTGGAGCCTGCGCTCGACATCCCCTACTGTCATCACGAGCGCTGGAACGGCACAGGCTATCCGCGCGGACTGAAGGGGGAGGAGATCCCGCTGTCCGCGCGCATTTTTGCAGTGATCGATGTGTACGACGCCCTCGTCTCAGACCGCCCGTACCGTGAGGCGTGGACGCACGAGGATGCGGTGCAGCACATCAAGACACAGGCCGGGATCCATTTCGACCCGCAGGTGGTCGAGGTCTTCTTGGAGCGCCTCAACGGCAACGGGCACCACTAGCGCCAGCGTTCGCACGCAGCCGCGCCGTCACGAACGCACGTGCAGGATTGCGACGGCGTCTGTCGTATCATACGGTGCGACACAGGCTGGGAGACCTCATGCGCATCCTAGTGACCGGCGGCGCCGGATACATCGGCAGCATCTCCACGCGTCTATTGGTGGATGCGGGCCACGAGGTGGTCGTCCTCGACTCGCTCGAGCGCGGTCATCGCAACGCCGTGGACTCACGCGCCACTTTGGTGGTGGCGCCACTCGGCGATATCGAGATACTCGACTCGATCCTGCCCGGCATGGACGCGGTGCTGCACTGCGCCGGCTACATTGACGTGGCGGAGTCGCAGCGTGACCCCGAGCTCTACTATCGGAAGAACTTGGCCGAACCATCGAGGATGCTCGACCGCATGACCCTGCATGGTGTCGGCAACCTGGTGTTCTCATCCACCGCCGCGGTCTACGGGCAGCCCGAGACGATGCCGATCACCGAGGACGCGCTGCGTCAACCGATCAACGCGTACGGGGCGTCGAAGCTGGCATTCGAGCGGATGATCGAGCTCACCGAGTCGGTCGGCCTGATCAGGGCCGTGCGGTTGCGGTACTTCAACGTGGCGGGAGCATGGCCCGATGGCTCACTCGGCGAGGCGCACCCGGTTGAGACGCACATCGTGCCTCGATTGCTGAAGGCCGCGACTGGATTTGGGGCTAGTTTCTCACTGTTCGGCACGGACTACCCGACGCGCGACGGGACGTGCGTGCGCGACTACATCCACGTGGTGGATCTTGCGGAGGCGCACCGGGCCGCGCTGGAGTATCTGCACGCTGGCGACGCGGGAACGGTGTGCAATCTCGGCAGCGGGAAAGGCTACACAAACCGGGAGGTGGTCGATGCGTGCCGGGCTGTGACCGGCAGCGACATAGCCGTTGACACTGGTCCGCGGCGCGCCGGTGATCCGGCGATGCTGATAGCCTCGAACGAGCGGGCCCGGAAGGTGCTTGGCTGGCGTCCTGAGCGCGACCTGCACACGATGGTGGGCGATGCCTGGCGCTGGCACACGCTTCACCCGGAGGGTCACGCGGCGCCAGTCACATAGCCCGCACGCAGGACGACCACACAGGTTCTCGCGCAGGTCTGGCGCGCAACGGGAACCCTGCTCTACAATGGTCGTCGCCGCTACGGCGGTCGAGCGGGCGATTAGCTCAGTGGGAGAGCGCTTCCTTCACACGGAAGAAGTCACAGGTTCAAATCCTGTATCGCCCACCATGGATACTCGGAAGGCCCCGGCGGATGCCGGGGCCTTCCGCCGTTACCGCGCCGGGAGACCGGTCCGTGTCCGGATGGCACGTCGGATGCTACCATTTCAGATATGAAGTCCCTCTTGCGCTACACCGGCCTCGTTCTGGCCCTGTTCGTGTTCGCCCTCGTGCTGGTGGTATGCGGCGAGGGTGGTTTCACATCGTGCCACTCCGAATCTCATCCGAAGGCCGACCGCGGCGCCCGGGCCGAGACATCTGCGACCGGCCGGGTTCTGGGTTGGCGTCCCCACGTGCACCTCGTCCGCGGCGGCTGGCTATGGCCTGCGCGATGCGCGGGCGATACATTGCCGTTCCTGCCGGTCTCGATCTCGCCGCTGCGGATCTGACGGGCGGTCTGTGTGGTCCGTTCCCGCTGAAGCTTTCGCTTCCTTTCACTGAGGAGTCCGTCCATGCGTCGAATCGTTCGATTGTCCGTCTTCGCGGTGCTGGTCCTCCTGATCGCGAGCATCGCCGCTCCTGCCTTCGCCGCACCTTCGGCGTGGAAGTTCGTCGATGTCACGCTGCAGTACGATAACCGGTCGCTCCTGCTGGTCGGAGGCGAGTTGCCCGAGGAGATCCTCCTGCCGTACGAGGCCGAGTTGGCCGTGCCCGCTGGCTCGATGTTGCTGTGGATCGGGGAGGTGCTCGGAGGTCCTTTGGCCGATGACCCCGAACTTAAGTACGAGAAGCGTACCGAAGGCGGGTTCGACATCTATCGGTTCACGCTGACGCAGTCTCGGGTCGCGCAGGTCGAGGTGGCTCTTTCCGGTGTGAACTCGTTCGACGGAGTGACCTATACGTCCTCGCTCGCCTGGACCGCGTGGCAGGACCTGCCTGAGGTCCGCGTCGCGCACCGCATCCCCCGTGGTGCCCAGATCACCCAGACCGCCGAGGGCGCTTCGATGCTCGCGGGTGACGATCAGGTCAGCTGCTACGCGAAGACCGCCAGCAACGTGAAGGCCGGGGATGCGATAGACCTTTCGTTCGCGTACCAGGCGGGTGCACCGGGTGTCGGGTCCGCCACGGCGAACTCGAACACGATCGCCTATGTGATCGTGGCCGGAGCCGCGGTGGTCCTGATCGGCCTACTCATATTCGCCCTGCGTCGCAGACCGGCTTTCGAGGACCTGACCGAAGATTCAGAGAGTGAGGAACCCATGGCGAAACAAGCCGCTCCTGTTGCGGCGAAGAAGAAATCCGCTCCCGAGCCGCAGCCAGCACCGAGTACCGGACTCAAGCCGAAGACCGTGCTGATCGGCGTCGGCGCGCTGGTCGCGGTCGCTATCGTGGTCGCTGTCAGCGCAGGCATGGGTGCGAAGCCATCGGGTGGCCTGCTGACCAAGGACTTCGGTGCCGTGAGCGCGTGTCAGACGACTGAGCTGGCTCTCACACCCGTCGCGGGCGTAGACCTCGAAGCCGAAGGCGCTGCGATCGTTGATGCGTTCGTAGGTCAGCGAGGAATCGGCATCGTGTCGCTCGATGCCGCCACCGGGCGTATGAGCGTGGAGTTCTGCACCTCAGACCAGACCCTTGAGACGCTTGCGCAGATCGTCTCCTCCACCGGTTTGGTCAACGCGTCGCCGGCTGCTCCGCCATCGGTTCCAGCCACAACCACCGTTCAGTAGCAGTCTGAGGGTAATTTGCGGTTCCGAAGAAGCCCCTCCGGCATTTTTGCCGGAGGGGCTTCTTGGCGTTTCTTATCAGTGCCGGGGCCTGGCGACGCCGTTTCGGGCCTCCGGATTCCGCGCCGGTCCCCACTGGCTCTGCGAATCCCCGGCGGCGGCACGGTCACGGCCTCGGACGGCTCTCCCTCGACGGCCCTGCTCGAGGTCACCCGCCCGAAAGCCGGATCTCGCGCAGCCGTTCAATTTATGCCCAACGGTCGGTTATCGATGGCCGACGGCAAGAATCAGGTATTGCCTCAGTGGAGGCCCTGAGATTATTCTCATCAAGTTTGAGAAGTGTGCGTTGCGTCACACTTGAGGAGGAATCCGAAT
>JAJZRZ010000077.1 GCA_021850085.1 Actinomycetes bacterium
CTCGACGTGACGCCGCACTCAGTTGCGGTGCCCGATGGCGGCACAGCCACGCTTGGGCTCACCAACGAACGTGCCTTGCGGCCTGTCCGCGTCACCAAGACCGACTCGCTTACGGGCGCGGCTCTCGAGGGAGCCGTCTTCGAGATCCGCCAGGGCGTCACCGTCGTGGAGACGCTCACCACGGGTGCTGACGGCACGGCGACGTCGGCACCGCTTCCCTTTGGTGACTACACGCTTGTTGAGACCGTGGCGCCGACGAACCACATGCTCGACGCCACGCCGTATCCGTTCACGATCAACGCGAGCTCACCCGTGGTGATACAGATAGCGCGGACCGACCAGCCCTACCGCCCGGTCACGCTCATCAAGACCGACGACCTCACGGGCGCGGTCCTCGAAGGAGCCGTCTTCGAGATCCGCCAGGGCGCCAGCGTCGTGGAGACGCTCACCACCGGTGCTGACGGCACGGCGACATCGGCACCCCTTTCCTTTGGCGACTACGAGCTCGTGGAAGTGGCAGCGTCGAGAGGCTATGTTCTCGATACCGTTGTGACCACATTCACCGTCGATGCGGCTTCATCTGCGGCCTTCGAGTTCACACGCGCCGATTCGCGCGTGCGCGGCACTGTGCGGCTGGAGAAGCGCTCGGACGGGCAAGACGCACGGCTTCTGCCGGGTGCGGTCTACGAGATCTGGCGCGTGCGCGATACATCGCCGCTCGCCGCACCCTTCGATCCGGCCGAGGAGCCGGCGGAACCGGCCGCGACGCTCACAACCGACGTTCAGGGCATCGCGCAATCAGAACCGCTCGAATACGGGTGCTACTACGCGGTCGAGACGACCGCGCCAGTCGGTCACGCACTGAATCCCACGCGGCACTACTTCGAGATCCGCGAGGACGAGGCCGTTATCTCCCTTGAGCTCGCCGACGAGGTTCTGCCGGTGAACCATGGCGGGGTGATGCTGCGGTACCGGAACATCTGGGATGGCACGGAGATCGCCAAAGCGTGGGGCTACAACGCCGAGATCGGCACCGAGTACATGCCGCGTGTCCGGGCCGAAGGTCTCGACAAGATGCCGATCGAGGGCTTCTCGTACGTGACGGCCGACTACGCACCCTATACCGAGCTCGTCGACGGCAAGCTGCTGGTCACGTACTGGTACCGGCAGACCGTCTCCGGGGGCTGGCTGAAGGTCCGCACCGGCGATGACGGCCGAGCACGGCTGACGGCGACAGACCGCGAGACCTACGGGCTGCTCTCGAATGCCGAGCTCTACTCGCGGCTCCTCGAGGCGAAGGCCACGAACCCAGAGGTGATCGGCTACCTCTCGATACCCGGCACCGACCTCCATGAGCCCGTGGTGCAGACCACCGACAACGTCACCTACCTCACGCACGCCGCAGACGGTGGCGCCGACGCGCGTGGCGCGATCTTCGCCGACTACCGCTCGCCGCGCTATGCGGGCGACAGCTCGCGGGCGACGTTACTTCACGGCCACAACATGCGGGATGGCTCGATGTTCGGCGTTCTCGCCTCCTATGGAGACGCAGACTTCTGGGCAGCACATCCCTTCATCCAGTACGTCGATGCGGCCGGCAACGGCGGGACGTGGCTCGTCTACTCGGCGCGTGTGGCTGATGGCTCCGACGATGCGTTCGCGTTCCCAGTCATGCGGTCGTACTCGGATCGCATTGCGAGCTGGGCGGATCGCTCGTTCCTGGATCCAGGTTTCCGTCCTAATCCCGCCGACCGCACGCTTACCCTCTCGACGTGCGCCTATCACGTCGAAGACGGCAAGCTGCTCGTGCATGCCGAACTGATGGACTAGGAATCCCCGACGGTCCCCTTCGCCTGGCAGTTCATGGCACCCGATGGACAGGTGACGCTACACTGCCAAGCGAGGAGGAATGATGCCGAAGGGCGTACATCATCAATCAGATCGGCCGCAGACGCAGAAGAAGCTGGAACTGCTGGCCCAGGCCTTCGATGTCTGGCTGGCCATCTGGCTTGGACAGAAGGGCGGCAAGGGCCGACCGTTGGTCGTTCTCGATCTCTTCGCCGGTACCGGCAAGTCGTATGGCGCAGATGGCAACATCATCGACGGCTCCACGCTCGTGCTGATGAAGCTGATCTCGGGCCATGCCGCCCAACTCAAGTCCCAGGGCCGATCGGTCATCATTCGCTCCATTGAGGCCAAAGCAAGCAAGTGCGAGGAGTTGGTCGCAAATACCAGCGAGATGCTGCGGTCGATGCCAGCCCTAGCTGATGTTGTGGACTTTCAGCCAGTGTGCACGAGTGCGAACAAGTGGATTGCTGGCAGCACTCAGGAACTCCGTGCCATCGGTGCGGCACCCGCCTTCGTGTTTGTTGACCCAGACGGACTCCAGGTCGACAAGGTGAGCATCGACGCAATCATGGCACTGCCGTGGCGGACGGACTTCTTCTACAACTACATGGCCGAAGGTGTTGCACGGGTCGCAGGGGCAGCCGCCTCAGACTGCGCAACCTCGCAGGGCAATAGAGTGAAGTTGGTCAAGTACCTCGGAGAACGCGCCTCCGGGACAGGTTACTTCGACGCTTCGGCCTACGCAGACAAGGTGTTCACGCCTGCCGGCTTCTTCTCAGTCTCGTTCCCGATGCCGAATCCGAGCAAAGAACAGACGCAGTACATCCTGATCTACGCCTCGAAGAACGAGACGGTGGTGGACAAGGTCATCCGTGACGTCTTCGCACGATCGGCAAAGGTCATGTACCGAGGGCAGGGGTCGCTCTTCGACCTCGACACGCTGAAGACGTTCGTGCCGAGCATGGGTCCCAGAAGGAAGACACACGAGTGACTATCACGCGGCAATCACTACTCTACGAAAGCAAGGTCGAATACGGCGGCTGGACCATCAACCATGCTCTTGGCTGCTCGCATGGATGCAAGTACCCCTGCTACGCCATGTCGCTGGCGAAGCGCACTGGTCGGGTCAAGACATACGAGCAATGGTGCTCTCCTCAGCCCGTTGAGAACGCCCTCGATCTACTCGAGTCGGAACTCAGTCGCTACAGAGGACGCGTCGAAAGCGTGCACCTTTCCTTCACGACGGACCCCTTCATGTGGGATGCCGATACCCAGGCACCGAATGCCGAGATGGCCCAGCTCACCACCGCGATCATCAGACGTCTCAACGACGCAGGAATAAGGGTGACTGTGCTCACGAAGGGCGTCTATCCCGAAGAGTTCATCGATCAGGTTGCGGGCCTCCACGAAGACAACCAGTACGGTGTCTCAGTGGTCTCTCTCACCGAGGAGTTTCGCAGGCAGTGGGAGCCGGGCTCGGCACCGATCTCCGCAAGACTCGACTCGCTCAGGCGGCTGTCGCAAGCCGGCACAGCCACCTGGGTGAGCATGGAGCCCTATCCAACGCCAAACGTAGATCCATCATCGGCTGATCCAACCGCACTACTGGAGGCTGTGGGCTTCGTCGACAAAGCCGTATTCGGGCGCTGGAACTATAGCAAGTTGGTCAACTCGTACGACGGAGTCGACTTCCACTACGCCAGCGTGGCAACAACAGTCTCCGATTGGGCAGCCGAGCATGGAATCATCCTGCACATCAAGCGGGGGACACCCTTGTCTGCAGAACATGAGGCGGACATACTCGCGATTCGATAGGCGGGGTGCGGAGCACAAGTCTCACCTTTCTGAACGCTCTCGATCTACTTCTCGCTCGCGCACCGAATCCGAGTCTACGACCCGACAGGGTCTTCGTCGCCGTTCCTGCAACTCGCGTCGACCACGTCCAGCTTCGCGCGGTCCTCTATGAGGCTTGCGTGCGTCGCGAGTGAACGCACAGCAGAGTCCCGATGTGAGAGCTATGACGTAGAATGAAGCCAGCTACGGACGTCAGCGACCCTCACCTCCAGTCCGTCTCCCGACGGCGCTCCTCTTGGGGAATCAGATCCGGTTAGAATCCAGTAAGGGTTGATTCAGGACGGCCGGCGATACTGAGCAAGACAGGCATTACGAAATGAAGGCGGGCTCTCGTGCATGAACTAGTACAGACGGTTGATGATGCAGTGGCGTGTCTGGCCAAGACGAGGCCGGATATGGCGGCTCATCCGGAAATACGAGCATCAATCACCCACCTGATTCAGTCTCCGGACGGACAATCCATTCTCCTGGATCCGGCCGGAGCCGAGTGCGGACCTCGGCTCCTTGAGTTCCGTGCGAAGGTCGCCTCAGATGAGAGCGCTGAAGGGTACGACGTTCCCTTTCCTCCGCCAGCTAGCCCTCGTTTCGCATTCGTCGACCTATTTGCAGGGATTGGGGGCTTTCGCATCGCCCTACAGGGACTGGGTGGCCAGTGCGTCTTCTCAAGCGAGTGGGACAAGGCCGCCCAGGAAACGTACTTCGCGAACTTCGGAGAAGTGCCTTTCGGCGATATCCGACAGTTCACCGGCGAGAACATCTCCGACGAAGAACTGGAGGCCCTGATTCCTGACCATGACCTGCTGGCGGCTGGGTTTCCATGTCAACCGTTTAGTAGGGCGGGGGTTTCGGCCAGATCGTCCCTTGGCATCAACCATGGTTTCGCGTGCGAAGCACAGGGGACTCTGTTCTTCGACATCGTTCGCATCGCCAAGGTGAAGCGGCCGGCGGTGTTGCTGTTGGAGAACGTGAAGAACCTCGCGAGTCACGACGGAGGAAGGACTTTCGAGACCATCAGGCGCACCATCGAACACGATCTCGGCTACTCCTTCTACTCCGCCGTGCTGGATGCTCGCACGCTTGTCCCGCAGAAGAGACAGCGTTGTATCATGGTCTGCTTCAGAGACCGAGTGGATGACTTCCACTTCCCCGAGTTCACGGGTGACCCCAAGCCACTCAAGAGCATTCTGGAGCCCGACGCAGATGAGGCCTACGGAATCTCCGAGGCTTTGTGGCAAGGACACCAGACGCGAACGCAGCGCAATCTGGACCGAGGCGTCGGGTTCACGGCGTTTGAGGCTAACCTGGATGAGCCGGCCAACACACTGGTTGCCCGATATGGCAAGGACGGCAAGGAATGCCTGATTCCTAGACCAGGCAGGACACCCAGGATGCTCACGCCCAGAGAATGTGCCAGATTGCAGGGCTTTCCCGAAGCTTTCGTTCTGCCTGCGGCCAGGGCAAGGGCGTATCGACAGTTCGGTAACTCCGTGCCCGTTCCCATGGTGCGAGAGGTCGCTCGGGTGGTTCTCGACCAGACGACTGCGCTGAACAAGCAGGATCACGCCTAGATTCTACTCACGCCGGGTCGTGACGTCCTGCCCGTCGAAGCGCCTTCTCGACCAGATCGACGCATGTGTCGATGTCGGCCTTCACCTCGTGCTCCCAGAACCTGAGGACGGTCCAGCCGGCCTCCCGAAGCAACCTGTCAACTTCGTTGTCCCGGATGCGGTTCGCTGACAACTTGGATTGCCAGAACGCGGTGTTGCTGGAAGGGGCCTTGTAGCAGTCTGGGCATCCATGCCAGAAGCAGCCGTCGACGAATACAGCAACCCGCCATCGAGTGAAGGCAACATCCGGACGCCCCGTGATACACGGGGCGTTCTTGCGGTACCCTCGAATCCCACGCTCGCGGAGGCCCATGCGCAGTTGTTGCTCCTGCTTCGTGTCCTTATTGCGCACGGCCTGCATATTGCGGCGACGCTGATCTGGACTATGGACGTCGGTCATGCGAATCGTCACTCCGGTTGGTGGACACGGGCTCGATCTCCGAGGCGGACTCCAGCATACTCGCGATTAGCATGCCTCCGAGTGGGGGCGCCCTGTCCTCTATGATAGGCTGCGTCTGAAATCGCAGTGCGGGGAAGGGGGCACACAACATGAGGTTTGGCGCCGCCCAGGTCAGGGTCTTCGGTACGAGAGACGGCTCGTACTCGCAGGTTACGGACCGTGAGAACTACGATTCACAGGTCACCCTAACGGACTATGAGGCAGAACTCGCTGTCGGTCACTTCGGACGCAACTCAATCCACATCGGCAACGTAACGTCCGACCGTGCCGCTTCCGCCAAGCAGTTCCGGCTCTACCCAGACGGCGAGTACGTCACACTCAATCTCGTCTTTCCGAAGCCAGGAAGCCAGGAGCTGCGTCTCTACCTGGCCGAAGGTCGTGGCTTCAAACCCGACGGCGGCTCGATCTGGTTCATGTACCTTCTGGACGATGAGTTGTGGATTGGATCCCTGGGCGAACCGGAGTGGCGTAGCCTCATGTCGGACCTGCGACTGGATGAGGCCGATGTTGTCTATCAGGAGTCGATCCACGACCCCGCATCGATCAGAACCTCCGTTCTCGCTGCACGAGACGTCTATCAGCGAGACCGTCGGGTGGCGATTGAGGCGATGGAGATGAGCGGCTATGCATGCTGCGTCGATGCCGATCACTACACGTTCACCAGCAAGGCCACTGGACAACCGTACGTGGAGGCTCACCACCTGATTCCGATGTCCGTGCAGAGCGAGTTTTCCGTCCCGCTTGACGTCGTCGAGAACGTCTACTGCCTATGTCCTACGTGTCACAGCGCCGTTCATCACGCCGAGGATTTCTTGGTTCGAGAGATAGTCGAGGGTCTCGCGTCACAACGGCAGGTACTCGAGAAGTTCGGAATCATGTGTAACGAGCTGCTCGGGTACTACTCAGTGGAAGACATAGACTAGCCTTCGGTCTGCCGATCATTCTGAGTCTGGCCTCGCGTTTCATCACGAGTGTCTTGCGGCCATTGACCATCCGGACTGTCACGAGGCCAAGCTCGCCGTAGTCAGCTGTTTTGCCTCGCTAGGCGAGAGTAGATTCTGAGGGCGCCGCATGCGATGAACTCGTGTCACGAAGACACGTGCCCTCAGTGTCCCGAAGGCTCGCTGGCCTGCATCAATCCGGTGGCAGCTTCGCCGTCGCCGCCTCCCACTCCGGCCGCCTAATCGACGCAATCGTTGAGCTCCTCGCGGAGAGCTCCGAGATCTTCACGACGTCGCCCGTGCGCGGCGCATGAACGTACTTGCCCCCGCCGATGTACATGCCGACGTGGTGGACGTGCCCTGCCTCCCAGAAGATCATATCGCCGGGCTGGATCTGCGACAGGCTCACGCTTGTGCCGAGCGTGTTCCACATGGAGGATGTCGTGCCGCGAGCGGTGAAGCTCGTGTAGCGCCACATGATCCAGTCCGCGAGACCGGAACAGTCGAAAGTGTCCGGGCCGGTTGCTCCCCACACGTACGGGCAGCCGAGTACGGACAGGGCGAGCCGCACCGGCGGGAAGTTGACCGCGACGCCTGACTTGTCGAGCTCGCCCAGCACCTCAGGGGTGAGTGCCGTTGCACCGGGGCCACCGGCACCGTTGAGCCCGGATGCATCCAGCACGTGCCCAGTCTCGTCAAACGTGCCCAGGATGGCGAGGTAGCGCTCGGCGGCCTGCCCGGCCTCTGCGCCCGTGAACGCCGCACCAGCCGGGGCGAGCATCGGCGCAAGGTCCGCGACCGGTGGGTATGTGCTCGTGGCGAGCACCGTGCTGGTGCTCTCGGCGGTGTACGTGTAGGCGATCGAAGAGCGCACGAGGTCGTAGACGGCGCTGGGGTCAGCCTTCGTGAAGTCCTGGTCGCACTGGACGGCCGACAGCGCCAGGAGATAGCGCCACGTCGGCAGGTTGAGATTGGCGTTCACCGTCTTGCCGGCGGGCGCTCCGGCAACGGCGTCATCGATAGCGTCGTTCTGCAGGCGGTTCTCAAGCTCGGCATACGTCTTGATCTAGATCGGA
>JAJZRZ010000078.1 GCA_021850085.1 Actinomycetes bacterium
CTCCAGCGCGTCACGGCGGAGAAGTGCTCGAGGCCCGAGCCGAGCACCGGGGCCTGCGCGAGTTGAGGCGTCACGGCCCGCCAGATCACGTCCCGCTCGGTTCCCAGCGTGGAGATCGCGTGGCGGAACCCGGTGCCGAGGAGCCCTTCGGAGCCGGCAAGCCACGCGACGCTCACGCCCAGGGAGAGCGCCGAGGGGATGGAGCCGAGCACCGCCGAGGACGGCCGACGCTCGGAAAGACGGCTGATGAGAACCGCGAAGATCACGGCTGCGCCGACGCCCAGGAACCCCGTTCGCGAGCTCGAGAGGGAGAGAGCCGTGGCCGTGAATAGCGCGCTGCTCGCGTAGGCGAGCTTCACGCGATGGTCGCGCGCGATGACCGCGCCCGTGACGGAGGCTAGGATCGCCACGGCGAACAGCGTCCCCGCCGAGGAGGAGTTGTCGAAGAAGCCGGCGGCGAACCCCTGCATCCGCTCGGCCCCGTACGTCAGGCTCTCCACCAGCAGCGCAGCCGCGAAGAAGACGCCCGAACCCGAGACGGTGGCAAGCGTCCGGCGAAGCGCGCGCGTGTCCGCGCACACGAGTCCGGCGAGAATCCAGACCGCTGCCAGAAGCCACATGGCGGCGCCGTTATGCTGCCCGGTGAGTCCGAAGAAGGCGACCGCGGGGTTGGCCGACCACAGCGACGCGATGCCGAACCACAGCGCCGCAAGCGACATGGCACCCGCGGCCACGATGGCCGACCTGGATGCTTTCGGCGGAGAAGCGAGCACGCCTGCCACGCACAGAGCGCCGCCGAGCACGAGGCCGCCTGCCGTGACGATGCCCGCGTTCAGCGCGTCGGGGAAGAAAGCGGTCAGGACGAAGGAAGTCACTGCGAGGTATGGGTAGGAACGGGACAGATGGCTGGCGTAGCGTGACATGTGCGTCCATTCGCGCGGCGGCGCGACCATTCTCGCACAGCTCGCTCTCTTCGTTCGGTTCTGTCGACCCGCAGGCGTCGGTCACCGTGGAGGGGTGGCGTCTGGGGCCAGGAAGAGAGCTTCGTTTGAGTACTCGACGGCGCCCTTCCTGAGAACCGCGTCGCGTTGCCGCCGCCACCCGAGGTCGCTATACTCGCGTTCGCGCCTATGGCGTGTCGCGGAGAGGTGGCAGAGCGGTTGAATGCGGCGGTCTCGAAAACCGTTTATGGGGCAACCCCCCATACGAGGGTTCGAATCCCTCCCTCTCCGCCAGAAGCTGGACAAACGTCGGCCCGGACTCCTGACCAGGAAGCCGGGCCGACGTGCGTTTTCGGGCGTTTCGCCCCGAATTCGCCCCGAATGGGAGCGCCAAGGTACAAGATTCCTGCGGCGAAGCGCAGGCCGGATCTCACACCGCGGTCCTCGCGACAGTGCTATCCGCTTTGGCGGAGTCTCTCCCAATACGTCGTTGCTCTAGATGCAGTCAGGGGAGTGAGGGTGGTGACGCCACTGTGGACCATCGGCTACGAGGGGTTCACGGCTGACGAGTGGCTGGACTCGCTGGCTGCCAGCGGAGTGCAGACCGTGGTCGACGTCCGTGAGATGCCGCTGAGCCGCAAGCCCGGATTCTCGAAGAGCCGCCTTCCTGACGCCCTGAGAGCGCGAGGCATCGAGTACGTACACCTTCGCTCCCTCGGCAATCCGAAGGAGTACCGGCATCGCCTTCGAGATGGTTGGTCCTTCGATGAGTTCGAGCGCGAGTTCCGGTGCGTTCTGGAGCAGCAGACAGAAGCGCTTGAGGCCCTGTCCTCGATGGCGCTCAGTGAGCGAGTGTGCCTTGTCTGCTTCGAAGAGGATCCGACTCGATGCCACAGGAGCATCGTTGCCGAGTATGTAGCCTCGCGCACGCCGGAGCTGCGCGTCAGTCACCTGCGTTACGCGTGATCAATGCGGATCGCGATCACAGTCAAGACGTATCCGAACCCAAGCACGAAGTACTCCGAGACTGTCTGCACGGCAGGCGTCGACTTGGACAACAACAGATTCGTCCGGCTCTACCCCGTGCGACTGCGCGACCTTCCACTACTCCAGGTGGTTCAAGAAGTGGGACATCGTTGACGCGTCATGCATGCACAAGAAGAGCGATGTGCGCGGCGACACGTGGACTCCAGATCCCGTTTCGATTCGTCCTGTGGGCAACTTCCACCGCGGCAAGAAGGTCGACTGGGACAAGCGGGATGCTCTGGTGCTGCCGCATGCTACAGATATAGAGACCTTGTGTGCTCGCGCGGAGTCCTTTCAGGGCTCGATCGGCATTGTGCGAGGAGAGCCTGTTCGACGCCAAGAAGCGTCCACTGATGAAGATACCCTGGTCGTTCCGCTACAGATTCGAGGCGGCCAGCGATGTCTTAGCGGACGCGCCGGTGGATGGACTTGATCAGGCCGAAGAGGACGAATCCGCCAACGAGTGACAGCAGCGCTGCGGCTGCGTGGGCATGGGCGGCGCGGGCGCGACGCTCCCGAAGAGCGGCTTGGGTGAAGTCGTCATCCTGGAAGCGGGGGTCGTCGACCGCGCTCAGGGCGCGTCCGTGGCAGCATTTCATGGCAGTTCCTTTCGTGGTTGTGTGGTTGGCTACTCGTTGCCGGCAAGCATCAGATAGATGCTCTTCCGGGCGGCGGCGAGGGTATCGGCTGTTCTTGCGATGTAGTCGTCGTTCCCGGTTCTTGCGACCTGGACGGTCGCGCTCATCAGGCCATGGAAGGCGTCACGCAGCCGGCGCGAGCCGTTCGAATCCTCGGCCATGTCCTCCCACGGCGCTTGCTCAGGGAGCATGGCCGCATGCTTCCGGCCGAGTTCGGTGAGCGAGAAGACTCGCTTGCCGCCAGACTCCGTGCTCGAGACCATCTTGCTCTGCTCCAGCGCCTGCAGGGCGGGGTAGATCGAGCCGGGGCTTGGATTCCATGCGCCGCCGCTTCGCTCGGAGAGCTCTTGGATGATCTGGTAGCCGTGCATGCTCTGCTCGTTCAAAAGTGCCATCACGGCCGCCTGTACGTCGCCTCGCTTTGCGCGTTGTACGGGTAGGCGGATCTCGCCGTGACCGTAGTGCCCGTGTGCGTGCATGGTCACTCCCTCGCTCTTGATCGACGTAATGCGATATATCGCTAACTATCGGTGAGAAGCGAGAGACGTGCCAAACGACCGCCGTCCCCTTTGGCATAGCGCTCGCTATCTGCCGATAGTTAGCGATATATCGGTATCGGTCCAAGCCGATCGTCGACTTCTGTCAGCACACCGAGCGGAGACTCTAATGCCCTTAGTCGTGGCTGTTCCACTGCATGTAACCGGACGGCGGTCGTGAGCGCGAGGACGGCCGGCTCCGGCCGCACGAGAAAGCTGTGGATCGCCGGCGCTTCGGCTGTCGTGCTGATCGCTGTGGTCGTGCTCGGTGCGATCACGATTGCGCGGGCCCGGAATCCCGCCGTTCCCGCGTTTGTCAGTGAAACGGCCAAGACCGAGACGCTGACAGTGCTCGTGACCGCTGACGGTGACATCCGGGCTGCAAAGCAGACCTCAGTGGATCCCACGGTGGGCGGGGACATCGAGGAGGTCTTCATCGAGCTTGGTTCTGTAATCAAGGCTGGCGACACTCTTTTCACGATTGCGTCCGATGACGTCGATTCCGCGCTCTTGCGCGCGAACGCATCGCTTGCGCAGGCGAAACAGTCCGTGGCCCAGGCGAACCAGATGCGCGCACAAGCGGACCAGACATCGGCGCAGTCGCATCTCACGGTCGTCCAGGCCCGAGCTTCGGAGCTTCAGGCGCAGCAGGCGCTCGACGCGGCATACGCAGCTCCGGCAGCAGTGTCGGGTAGCGCCGAGAAGATCGAGCTTGCGAAGCGGCAGCTCGAGTCGGCGCAAGCAGCATTGGCCTCCGCCGAGGCCGGTACGAAGTCCGCCCAGGCCGCACGCACCACTGCCGAGGCCGCGATCGTGGCGGCCAAAGCGGGACTCGCATCGGCGCAAGGCGCGTACGACGCGGCTGAGCGCGATGTTGCCGCCACCGTTGTGACCGCCCCCGTTGACGGTCTCGTCACCGGTCTGTCGCTCACCGCGGGCGGCTCCGTTGCGGCAGCATCCCCGTCCGCAAGCCTCGCAAACGCCGGCATGGGCGCGGCCACGGGCGCCTCTTCGGCATCCTCCTCCGCCGTGGTCATCTCGGATGTCAGCGTGCTCGACGTCCGGGCGGCCGTTAATGAGGCGGACCTGCCCAAGATCGCTGTGGGCCAGAAAGCCACGGTCCGGGTCGACGCCCTGCCCGACGTGGATATCGCTGCCGAGGTGACGTGGATCTCACCAAACGCGACGTCATCCTCAGGCGTAGTGTCCTACGACGTGGATCTTCGTCTCGATGAGCACGCCGAGGCGGTCAAGCCGGGCATGACGGCGACCGCGGAGATAACAGCGGCCGTGATAGAGAACGCGACAGTCGTGCCGAGCCAGGCGATACGTGTGGACGGCTCGAGCAGGTACGTCGAGGTGGTCTCGAACGGCTCAAGGATCAAGACCATCATCACCACCGGGGCGAGCAACGCCGAGTTCACGCAGGTGCTCGCCGGCATCGAGCCCGGTGACGAGGTCGTGATGGACGACGACCCGGAATCTCCCGCGCCGGCGGGCATGATGCCCTTCGGGGGCAACTGATGGAGCCTATCGTCCACGTGCGTGACCTGACGAAGACATACGTGTTCGGCGATACCGAGACGCACGCGTTGCGGGGCGTCTCCTTCGAGGTGCGCAAGGGCGAGTTCGTGGCGCTCATGGGGCCGTCGGGCTCGGGGAAGTCCACGCTCATGAATCTTTTGGGGCTGTTGGATACGCCCACAAGTGGAAGCTACCAGCTCGGCGGCGTGGATGTTCACTCGCTCGGCGATGATGCACTTGCCGATGCGCGTTCCAGCCTGATCGGCTTCGTGTTCCAGTCGTTCAACTTGCTCAAGCGAGCAACCGTGATGCGCAACGTGATGTTGCCGATGGTCTACTCCGAGGTACCCGAGCGCGAGCGTCTGCCGCGTGCGCTGGCCGCGCTGGAGGCGGCAGGGTTGGAGTCATCGCTCCATGCAAAGCGGTCGAATCAGCTGTCAGGCGGACAGATGCAGCGTGTGGCGATCGCTCGCGCCCTGGTGAACGACCCTGCATTGATCCTTGCCGATGAGCCGACGGGAAACCTGGACACCGCAACCGGCGAGTTCATCCTCAAGACCTTTGAGAACCTTCGCGATCAGGGCCGGACGATCGTGCTCATCACTCACGAGGCGGATGTGGCCAGGCATGCCGGCAGGACGCTACACATCCGGGACGGTCTGATGTACGAGGAAAGCGATGCAGCATGAGGGTGAGGGATCTCATCAGCGAGACCGTCGTCTCGCTGACGGCGAACAAGGGACGCTCGGCTCTGACCATTCTCGGGATCGTGGTGGGCATAGCTGCTGTGATCGTCATGGTCGCACTCGGCCAGGGCACGCAGACATCGATCACCTCGACCATCGAATCGATAGGCTCCAACCTGGTGATGGTCACTCCGGGCGCCCCGTCGCGGGGCATGATGTCCGCTGGAGCCATCGATGACGGGGAGCTGACCCTCGGTGATGCGAGAGCCATCGCCGCACTCGGCGGCGTGGTTGCCGTGGCGCCTCAGGCGAGTTCGTCCGCGGTCGTTTCCGGCCTCAATGACGCCACGATGGCCTCGATCACGGGCACGAGCGAGGCATACCCTAAGATCAGAAACGTCAAGGTAGGCCAGGGCTTGTGGTTCACCCGATCGCATGACTCAGCTGCGTCGAAGGTGGCTGTACTTGGCGCGGATACGAGCGATACGCTGTTCGGCGCCGGATCGAACCCCGTTGGACAGCGCATAAGGATAGACGGCGTGTCCTTCACCGTGGTGGGCGTGACCGATGCCGCCGCATCCGGTGGCATGAACGGCGCGGATGCAGGCGTGTACGTGCCACTGTCGACGCTGCAGCGCTACCTTTCCGGACAAGACACGCTGAGCCTGATACACGTCGAAGCCCAGTCGCAAGAGGTGATGGACAAGGTGAGCGCTTCGATCGATCAGGCTCTGCTGGCCCGTCACTCCATCGCGGACTCAGCCGACGCCGATTTCTCGATCGTGACCCAGAAGGACCTGCTCTCCACCGTCTCCACGGTCACGACCTTGATGACGGTATTCCTCGGCGCCGTCGCAGGAATCTCGCTGCTCGTCGGCGGCATCGGGATCATGAACATGATGCTCACCACCGTGACTGAGCGCATACAGGAGATCGGCCTGCGCAGAGCCGTGGGCGCGAAGCGGCGGGATATCAGCTCGCAGTTCCTCTCCGAGGCGGTCGCCCTGACCGTGCTGGGAGGCATCATCGGACTCGCGCTCGGCTGGGGTGTCTCAGCAGCCGTGACCGCGTTCTCCACGCTCACCGCCGAGGTCAGCTGGGAGACCGCCCTGCTTGCCGTGGCCGTCTCCACGGGCATCGGAATCGTGTTCGGCTACTATCCGGCGCGCAGCGCTGCAAGGCTCGATGCGATCGAGGCCCTGCGCTACCAGTAGGGGCTTGAGGGAGTGGCGGACGTGCCTACTCCACCAGCCTCAGCCACACCCCGATATGGTAGCCGGCGAACGTGACGGCCGAGGTGAGCAGAGTGCCCCAGACGATGTCTATCAGCGTTATGCCGATCGGCCAGTCTCTGATGGTGGCCAGGTTCGTCAGGTCATACGTGGCGTAGGCGAGGAAGCCGAAGAGCGCTCCGCGCCAAAGCGCCTCAGCCAGGGAGCC
This sequence comes from Actinomycetes bacterium, assembly GCA_021850085.1. Taxonomy (GTDB): domain Bacteria; phylum Actinomycetota; class Coriobacteriia; order Anaerosomatales; family Anaerosomataceae; genus UBA6100. The sequence continues at coordinate 6,792 of JAJZRZ010000078.1, forward strand.
GGCGTTGAGCCCCGGCATGACAGCGAGCGCGATCACGCCCACCACGTACAGCGCGTAGAAGAGTACCGCCGCCCACAGCTTGGGGTTCTCAGCGAGCACGCCGGATAGCGCCGGCCTGTACAGCCGGGGTGTTGCGAGGGTGAGCCAGACGAAGTCGAGCGCGAGGAATGTCACGAGCGTTGCGGCGTAGAGTGCGGCCAGCTTCGGCAGTGCCATCATGCCCCCTCTCAAGACGTTGCATCGCCTGCTATTGTAAAGCCAGCCGCAAGCCGAAGTCTGGCGGCACGCAATGGCCGTCCGCATCGTGACCGACTCCGCCAGGCGTCTGCGCTTTTGTGCCGCTGCCGCTGAAGAGCTGACGTCACATCTCCCGCCTCACCGCTCCCGCCCTATCCTACGGAGGGCGTTTTTCCGAAAGCTGGTTCCGGCAGACTTGCGAACACGGAGGCTGCATGCCATGGAGCGGTTGTGCGGGCGAGTACGAACGCATGCGCGGGTGAACCTGACGTGATGCCACCTTCCTCGGACGCTCACCACACCGCAGCCGAGGTCGTGGCAGCAGCCGTGGCTCAAGGGTCCGGCGCATTGGACGAGGCAGCGATCACCAAGGTGCTGCCGCCCGTGTCGCGCTGAACCTCCGCGGGGAGGAGGCCGTCCGCTTGGCCGCCCGCTCTCTTCTGACGCACACCGAAGGAGAGGACGTCCGGCTGCTCGTCGAGCGGATGGTCCAAGGCACACGTGAGCTCATGATCGGGATGAAACGCGACCCGAGCTTCGGGCCCGTCATCGTCTTCGGCGTGGGCGGTATCTTCGCCGAGGCGCACAAGGACATCACCCTCGGCGTGACGCCGCTGCGGGACGAGGACATCGAGCGG
>JAJZRZ010000079.1 GCA_021850085.1 Actinomycetes bacterium
TCGGTTCCTAGCTGAGCTCGACCGCGCACGGTACGCGAAGCGCACGATCGCGCGTCGTCTCGCCGCTGTACGCTCCTTCTATCGTCATCTCGTGCAGCGTGGCCTATCCTCGGCGAACCCAGCTGTCGCACTGGCGACGCCCAAGCAGAATCGGGAGCTGCCGACCGTCGCAGCCTGCAGCCTGCTCGACCAGCTCCTCGATACGCCCGACACCAGCACTCCGCTCGGCGCACGGGACGCCGCCATCTTGGAGCTTCTCTACGCTACAGGGGTCCGTGTCTCCGAGCTTTCTGGTCTCGACCTTCGAGACGTGGATCTAACCGAGGGGGCAGTGCGAGTCATGGGGAAGGGGTCCCGTGAGCGTATCGTACCGATGCATCCCGCCGCCGTAGCGCGTCTGCGCCTGTACCTCCGCTCCAGCCGCTCTCAGCTTGATTCCGACGCCAGCGGGACGGCGTTTTTCTTGAGCCGCCGCGGTGGACGCCTGACAGCGGGAGGGATCCGGCGCATGCTCGACCGGCACCTGATGACCATGGGCACGGCGCACCGCATCACCCCGCACGCACTTCGTCACTCGTTCGCGACGCATCTGCTTGAGGGCGGCGCAGACCTGCGGACTGTTCAAGAACTCCTGGGTCACGTTGCGCTCTCAACTACCCAGATTTATACTCACATGAGCACGAAACATCTCCGTGACGTGCACAAAGGGGCGCATCCACGGGCCTGACGAAGGGCCACACCGCATGAGATCCGATCCGAGGACGGACTTGGCCGCCGCGTGGGCGGCGTTCAAGAACACCGGAGACTCCCTCGCCCGGGAGAATCTCATCATCACGTACTCGCCCCTCGTGAAGTATGTCGCCGGAAGGCTCTCATCTTCACTCCCGCAAACTGTGGACACTTCCGACCTCATCTCCTATGGCGTTTTCGGACTGATCGACGCAATCGAAAAGTTCGACACCGAGCGCGGCATCAAGTTCGAAACGTATGCCATCGCGCGGATCAAAGGCGCGATCATCGACGAGCTTCGCGCGATGGACTGGGTGCCCCGTTCGGTGCGAGCGCGCGCTCGCGAGTTCGAGGCGGCCTACGTCTCGCTTGAGAACAGGTTCAAGCGCGTGCCGAGCGATGCGGAGATCGCCCAGGAGATGGGGGTCTCCGAGCGAGATCTCCATGCCATACTTGCAAAACTCTCGTACGCCTCGGTAATCTCCTTTGAAGAGATGTGGACGGGTGGTTCGGAGCGCGATGAGCATCAGGACCCGCTCGGCGTGATCGCCGACGAGCGCGCCGAGGATCCCGTCGACATCTTCGAGAGCGCCGAGATCAAGGACATCTTGGCCTCAGCGATCGACCGCCTCCCTGAGCGGGAGAAGACGGTCGTGGCGCTTTACTACTACGAGGGGCTCACCCTCAAGGAGATCGGAACCGTTCTCGGCGTCACGGAGTCCCGGGTCTCCCAGCTGCATACCAAGGCCGTGCTCAGGCTCCGGGCCCGCCTGCACGCGGCACAGGGTTTCATACCGGCGACCTGAAGTTCGGCGGCTGCCGTTGCCGAAGAGGGGAGAACTCGTGGCAAAGCGCATCCTGGTGGTGGAGGACACCGACCTCCTGCGCCGCATGTATCGCGACCGCCTCTTGCAGGATGGTTACGAGGTCGAGGATGCCGGTGACGGCATCGCTGCGCTCGCACTGCTTCGCGACCGCCCGTTCGATCTCGTCCTGCTCGACCTGATCATGCCTCGAATGGGCGGCATCCAGGTCCTCGAAACGGTGAAACAGGACCCGCGCACCCAAAGCATCCCCGTTGTCGTGCTCACCAACCTCGGCGAAGAGCAGACGATCGAGCGCGCCGTGTCACTCGGCGCAGTGGACTACCTCATCAAGAACGAGACACGGCCGGCGGACGTCTCGGAAAAGGTGAAGCTGGTCCTTAATGCCTTCAAGAGCTCCTGCGATCCGGACTCGTGCTTCCTCATCCACCCGCAGCCCGCCCAAGGCGATATCGATGCACTTGTCGAGCATGCGGCCCTGAAGCGCAAGAGCTGGTGCCCCGCATGCGAGAACGAGCTTGCACTTGAGCTTGTGCCGGACCCGAAGCGGGCAGGATGGTACTCGGCGCGGTTCATCTGCCCTAGCTGCGGCCGCACCTTCTCCGGCTCCGCGTAACCGCAAACGCGGGAGACGTCGCGCCTCACCCGGGATCCCCGCCACAGCCATCCAGCGCCACAACGGCCACACTGTGCATGACCGGCACGCTGTGGTATCCTACGCCCCGCTCTTATCACACACGCCCGTGGATCCCGCGCGAGGTGCCGAGCCTCCAGTGAGGCCGGTCGCAGTCGGGAGTTGAAACTGGCGGAGGAACGAACTGATCAAGGAGGCACCACCATGTCCGTTTCCATGAAGAACCTGCTCGAGGCCGGCGTGCATTTCGGCCACCAGACGCGCCGCTGGAACCCGAAGATGAAGCCGTACATCTTCACTGAGCGCAACGGGATCTACATCCTCGACCTGCAGCGCACGCTGCGCGAGATCGATGGAACGTACAGGTTCGTGCGCGAGATCACTGCGCGCGGCGGCTCAGTGCTGCTGGTGGGCACCAAGAAGCAGTCGCAAGACCCCATACGCAAGGAGGCGGAGCGCTCCGGCATGCCCTACGTGAACCAGCGCTGGCTTGGCGGCATGCTCACCAACTTCGTCACCATCCGCGGCCGCATCAAGCGGATGATCGAGCTCGAGACCATGGATGAGACCGGCGTGATGGCCCAGCTCCCCAAGAAAGAAGCCATCCTGCTGCGCCGCGAGCTTGACAAGCTGCAGCGCGACCTCACTGGCATCCGCGACATGGCCGACCTGCCGAAGGCGGTCTTCGTCGTCGATACCAAGCGCGAAGCCATCGCTGTCAAGGAGGCGCGCCGTCTCGGCATCCCGTTGATCGGCCTCGTGGACACCAATGCCGACCCTGACGAGGTCGACTACGTGATCCCGGGCAACGACGACGCCATCCGCTCCGTAGCGCTCATCTGCCGCGTCATCGCTGACGCCGCGCTCGACGGTCGCCGTGCCGCCGGGCTCACCACCCCGGACACCGAAACGGAACCCGCGCTCGCACCTTCGCCCTCCCCGGAGTCGGTCGAGGCCTCGGCCGAACCCACACCCGAGTCTGTTGAACGGGAAAGCACTCCAGAGAACGTCGGCGCTGAGTAGAGACCACTGCACCGCACAACCCGTTTGGCTCGAGACCCGGCGATGCGCCGGTCGAGGAGGACGCATGGAAATCACGGCCAGCATGGTGAAGGAGCTTCGTGAGAGCACCGGAGCCGGCATGATGGACTGCAAGAAGGCGCTCGTTGAGGCTGGAGGCGACGTTGCCGCAGCCATCGACATCCTGCGCACCAAAGGTCTCGCGGACCTGGCAAAGAAGGCGGGACGAGCCACTCATGAGGGGATCCTCGCCGCCGCCGTCAGTGCAGACTCGACTGCGGGCGCCTTGGTGGAGGTCAACTGCGAGACCGACTTCGTAGCCCGAAACGGCGACTTCAAGGCCTTCGTAGGCGAAATCGCCGGGCAGGTCCTCGACAGCGGTCCAGCCGACGTCGCGAGTCTGTTGGCTCTGCACTACCTCGCCCGTCCCGAGATCACCGTAGAACAGCGCGTCGGCGAGGCCGTCAGCAAATTCGGCGAAAATATGGGCGTCGCTCGATTCGAGCGCTTCTCGCTCTCCACGGACAATGGAGTCATCGCTGTCTACATCCATGGAGTAGGAAACATCGGAGTGATGGTCGAGGTCAGCACAGGCTCGGCTGCCGCTGCCGCATCGCCCGCGGCGCTAGGATTCGCCAAAGACGTCGCCATGCAGATCGCCGCCGCTGCGCCGATCTCAGTCCGCCGCGAGGACGTCGCACAAAGCGTCATCGAGCATGAGATGTCCATCTACAAGGCGCAGGCCGCTGAGACCGGCAAGCCGGAACCCATCCAGCAGAAGATCGCCGAAGGCCGTCTTGACAAGTTCTTCAAGGAGTTCACCCTGCTCGAGCAGCAGTTCGTGAAGAATCCCGACGTGACCGTCAAGCAGCAGGCCGAGGCCGCCTCCGCGCAGGCCGGTGCCACCCTTGACGTGGTCCGTTTCACCCGCATGGTCCTCGGTGAGACCAACCCCGAGACCAAGCCGGCGCCTGCCTGCTCGTGACCGTATGACAACGAGGCGGTGCTCCGCGCCGCCTCGTTGTTCTATCATCGCCTGAGGGCCGCGCGCCCATGGACGCGGGTGACGGATGAGGGAGGACCATGGCGTACCGGTACAAACGCGTCTTGCTGAAGCTCTCCGGTGAGGCGCTCATTGGAGACGCCGGGTACGGGATCGACCCGAAGGTCCTCGACTCTCTTGCCCGGCAGATCAAGACCGTGACCGACTCGGGCGTGCAGGTGGCCATAGTGGTCGGTGGCGGCAACATCTTCCGTGGGCTTGCCGCATCGGCCAAGGGGATGGATCGCGCCCAAGCTGACTACATAGGCATGCTCGCCACTGTGATGAACGCGCTTGCCCTACAGGACGCCATGGAAAAACACAAGGTCTTCACGCGTGTGATGTCCGCCATCGGTATGCAGGATATCGCGGAACCCTACATCCGTAGACGGGCGATCCGTCACATGGAGAAGGGTAGGGTGGTCATCTTCGCCGCGGGAACGGGCAACCCCTACTTCACGACCGACACCACTGCCGCACTACGCGCACTCGAGATCCATGCTGAGTGCATCATGAAGGCCACGAAGGTGGATGGTGTCTACGATGCGGACCCCGAACTGGTCCCCGACGCGAAGCGCTTCGACGAGCTCGCCTACATCGACGTGCTCAACCGCGGGCTGAAGGTGATGGACAGCACGGCCATCAGCCTCGCGATGGACAACGACCTGCCCATCATCGTCTTCAACATGGACACTGAAGGCAACATAGCAGCCGCGTTACGCGGGGAGGCCGTCGGGACGATCGTACGAGGAGGCACCTCATGAGCAGCAGCGTCAAGGAGACCGCGCAGCGGATGGACAAAGCCATCTCCGCACTCGCGCACGAGTTCGGCGGCGTGCGCACCGGACGTGCCTCGGCCGGCATCCTCGACAAGGTCATGGTGGAGTACTACGGGGTGTCCACGGCGCTCAACCAGATCGCGTCCGTGAGCGCACCCGAGTCGCAGATGCTCGTCGTGAGCCCATACGACAAATCCGCCATAAACGCCATCGACAAGGCGATCCGCTCGGCTGATCTTGGCTTCAATCCCTCCAACGACGGCGTCGTCATCCGCGTGCCGTTCCCGCCGCTGACCGAGGAGCGTCGCAAGGAGCTCGTCAAGCTTTGCCGCCACTACGCCGAGGAGGCGCGCGTCGCCGTACGCAACATCCGGCGCGATGCGAACGACCACTTCAGACGCCAGGAGAAGGAACATGACATCTCCCAAGACGAGCTGCATCGCCTTGAAGCAGAGGTGCAGAAAGTCACCGACACCCACATCGCCGAGATAGACGAGATGCTCAAGCGCAAGGAGCACGAAGTGATGGAGGTCTAGGGCCTCCATGGCTCGAACGCCCACATCCCTTGAAGCATTCTTCACATCCCGCGCAGACCGAGAGCTGCTCGGCCGGTTTGACGCGCAGTCCGTGCCCCGTCACGTTGCGATCATCATGGACGGGAATGGTCGATGGGCCTCCAAGCGGGGACTTCCCCGCGTCCTCGGGCACAAGGCTGGCGCGAAGGCCATCAAAGAATCGATCGCGACCGCCATCGAGCTTGGGATCGAGTTCCTCACGGTGTACTCGTTCTCAAGCGAGAACTGGCGACGCTCCGTCGAGGAGGTCAGCGGCCTGATGAACCTCTTCGTCGAGGTTCTGGAGGCCGAACTCGACAACCTCATGCGCGAGGGTGTACGCGTCCGCGTTATCGGAAGCGACGCTGGCGTCCCAGAACCCACCATGTCAGCGTTTCATCGCACCGAGCAGTGCACCGCACCCAACACCCGCCTGACCTTGCTCGTGGCCCTCAACTACGGTGGCCGCGCCGAGATCGCCGAGGCGGCCCGTGCACTCGCCGAAGCGGTCGCCGACGGCAGGCTCTCACCCGGCGAGATCTCCGAGGCCGCGATCTCCGAGCATCTCTCCACCGCCGGAGTGCCCGACCCGGATCTCGTCATACGCACGAGCGGCGAGATGCGCATCTCCAACTTTCTGCTGTGGCAGATCGCCTATGCCGAGCTATGGGTCACCGCCGTGCTCTGGCCGGACTTCAAACGCGGCGACCTGCTACGGGCGGTGGTCGACTACCAGCGGCGCTCTCGACGCTTCGGGGGCCGCTGAGATGTCGGGGCGTCTGCGTGACTTCGGGATTCGCGCCGGCACCGCTCTGCTGCTCGGGGGCACGATCCTCATCGCCTTGCTGTGGGGCGGTGTGTGGGCGCTTGCAGCCGTGATCTCAGCCGTCGCGCTCTTGGCCACGATCGAGTTCTATGGGATGACCCACAGGGATAGACGGCTCCCGAGCGAGCTGATCGGGCTTGCGGCGGTGGGTGCGATGCCGTTCGCCGCCGCACTGCATGGGGCGGTCGGCCTCACGGCTGTCATGGGCCTGCTCGTCATCGCTGCCTTCTTCTGGCATGTGATGATCCGCCAGATCCGACTCGCGGAGACAGGAACGACCCTGTTCGGTGCGGTGTACATCGGCTTCACGCTGGCCCACGTCGTTCTCATCCGCGAGTTCGAAGCGGGCACGATGCTCGCCTTGACCATGATCGTCAGCATATGGGTGAACGACTCGTTCGCGTACGTGGCGGGTACCGCGCTCGGCAGACACCGGCTGGCGCCCCGAATCTCCCCGAGGAAGTCCTGGGAGGGACTCATCGCCGGAACCGTCGGCACAACCGCGGTCTGGATGGCGAGCACGCTGCTTCCCGGCGTGGATCTACCCCTTGGATGGCGCATCGCCATCGGCTTGGCAGCTTCCTTGGCGGCCGTGATCGGCGACTTGGCCGAATCACGCATCAAACGCGAGGCCGCAGTCAAGGACTCTGGACGTCTGCTTCCCGGCCACGGCGGCTACCTCGACCGCTTCGACAGTTTCATCATGGTTGCGATCGTGACCCACTACATGCTCTTCGCGGCAGGTGTCCGATGACCCGCCTGCGGCTGGCCGTGCTCGGCTCGACTGGTTCGATCGGACGCCAGGCGCTCGACGTGGCCGCGCGTCACCCGGACCGCATCCAAATCGTGGCGCTCGCCGCGAATGCCAGCTCACGCCTCCTCATCGAGCAGGCGGATCGCTTCGGCGTCGCCCGCATCGCGCTCGGCGATCCACAAGCCGCGCGCCTGGCCGAGCAGGAGAGTGGGATGACGGTCGCCGCCGGCCCGTCGGCGCTCGAGGCGATCGCCTCAGACGGTGAGACCGACCTAGTCCTGAACGCTCTCGTCGGAGCCGCTGGACTTCGCGTCTCGGCCGCCGCGCTTCGAAGCGGTGCGCGACTGGCACTCGCCAATAAGGAATCCCTCGTCGCCGGTGGCGAGCTGATCACATCGCTCGGCCTCGACCGCAGCATCCCCGTCGATAGCGAACACCCGGCGATCTGCCACAGCAGAAAGTTGGAGATGCGCATCTCGCCGCTCGTGCGTAT
>JAJZRZ010000080.1 GCA_021850085.1 Actinomycetes bacterium
GCCGTCGACGCGCTCGGCGCGAGAGCGATGCGTGTGACCGTTCACGACGACGTCGACACGGGGCTGGACGGGACCGCGGCGTGCATCGGGCTCGTGGAACACCAGGATTCGGTGACCGGCGAGGTCGACGACCGCCCGGTCGTTCAGCCGCCATTCGAGCTCGTCGCGGTCGGTGTTGCCTCGCACTGCGGTCACCGGCGCGATGGCTTTGAGCCGATCGAGGATCCAGCCTCCGCAGATATCCCCCGCGTGTATGATGTGTTCCACGTCTGCGAACGCGTCACGCACGCGCTCGGACAGCCTCCCGTGAGTGTCGGACACGACGCCGACCAGCATCGTCACAACCCCAGCGCGCGCTTGAGCATCGGTGCACGCCTTCTGGAGACCGGCACCTTGGTGTGCGCGGAGTCTTTGAGAGTCAACTCCATGGTGCCGCCGTACATGGGGGCCACTTCGCCGACCTGCCCGAGGTTCACGAGATAACGGCGGTGCACCCGGAAGAACCCTTGCGGCTCGAGCTTGTGTTCCAAGTCTGCGAGCGAAAGGGTCGAAAGGTACCGCTCGCCCTCCGTGTAGATGTAGCTGTAGTCGTCCTTGGCCATGATATGAAGGATGTCGGGGACCTGCAGCAGCAGCTTGCGGCCCCCCTTCTCGACCGGAACGCGGTCAACCTTCGCGGGCGCCTGCGCGGCCGGCGCGAGCCGCTCCACGGCCATGCGCAGCCTTCGGATCTCCACCGGTTTCACGAGGTAGTCCACGGCCGCGACCTCGAACGCCTCGACGGCGTGCTCGCTGTGCGCCGTGACGAAGACGATCGAAGGTGGATACTTGAGCTCGGAGAGCGCCTCGGCAAGCTCCATCCCGGAAAGCCCTGGCATGTTGACGTCGAGGAACACGACATCGTACGGGATCGCACGGATGAGCTGGAACGCCTCGCGTGCGCTCCCGGCCTCCCCCACGACCTCCACACCTCCCGCCTCGCCGAGCAGGTAACGCAGCTCCGAGCGGGCGGGCACCTCATCGTCCACCAGCAGCGCCTTCAGCATCTCACTCGCCTGACCCTACGCCGGCACGGCGATCGTCATGGTCACCGTGGTCCCCTTCCCCCGGACACTCTCCACGGCAAGCCCGCTCGCCGAGCCGAAATGTCCCTTAAGTCTATCGTCCACGTTCTTGAGGGCGATGCCTAGCCCCTTGCCGAATCCCGTCTCGAGTACGCGCGGGAGATCCTCCGGTGAGATGCCCGCACCGTCATCGGCCACTCGGATGCGGATGACTCCGCCCTCGCGTCGCCCTGCGAGTGTGATCGTGAGCGGCACGTCGGGCTTGGTCCCGTGCTGCACGCAGTTCTCAACGAGCGGCTGAAGGATGAAAGCCGGCACCTCGATGCCGAGGATGGTGGGATCGATCTGTTCGAAAACATGAAGGCGCTCACCGAAGCGCGCCTGCTCGAAGCGCAGGTACGTGAGCGCGTACTCCAGCTCCTGCCGCAGCGGGATGGGGCCTTCGTTGTCTTCGAGCATGCGCCGGTAGAACGACGCGAACTCCCGCAGCAGCTCGCGGGCAGTGGCGGGGTCGGTGCGTATGAGCATGGCGATGGTGTTGATCGTGTTGAAGAGGAAGTGGGGATTGATCTGCGCCTGCAGGGCTTTGAGCTCCATTCGGCACGCGAGCGCGGTTTGCCGCTCCAGTTCAGAGAGCTCGAGTTGCGTGGAGAGCAGGCGCGCGAGGCCCTCGACCATCGTCACCTGCGTCTCGTTCAGCAATCGGGGTGTGGTGTAGTAGAACTTGAGGGTACCGACCGGCTCTCCGCGGATCTCGAGGGGTACGACGATGGCCGCCCTCAATAGGCAGTCCCTTTTCGGGCAGCCGATGTCGTCGCGTGACCCCAAGATGCGGTGCTCGTTCTCCTCGATGGCTTCTCGAGTGGCCCGCGTCATGATCGGCCCGCCGATCGCGTGATGGTCCTCACCCAACCCTGCGAACCCCAGTACGGACTCTGTGTCCGTGATCGCCACAGCGGCCGCCTCGCTTTGTGAAAGCGCGAGCCGGCACACCTCCTGAGCGGTCTCGGAGTCGAGCCCTCGGCGCAGGTAGGCGAGCGAGCGGTCGGCGATCTCGAGGATCCGGTGCGATTGCTGGGCTTTCATGTGGTCCGGGCGCGTGGCGATGCGCGCAACAGCCGAGCCGAGCGCCGCGATCGCCAGGGCGGCTGTCGCCACGATGAAGACCGTCCTGGGCAGCTGCACGACGAGACCAACGCTCACGACGACCGCGATGAAGAACGTCGCGGTGAGCAAGGTGGCGTCAAGCACCCATGACCGGATCGCGGAGATGCTCCTCACCTGCCCCTCTCGGCCCCGAAGCGCAGGAACGCGTACCGCCTGCCCGTGTCCGAGAACGACGCCGAGCGGTACAGAGCCTGCGACGGCTGGTTGTCGACTTGCGTTGTGAGCGTGATCCTCGAGCCGCCTGCCCGGCCAACGAAGGACACCGCCTCCGCGAGAAGCGCCGACCCGATGTGCCGCCTGCGCATGCCGGGAACCACGCACAGTCGCCCGAGCAACCCGTCGTCGGCATCAACGGTGCACAGAGTATAACCGACAGCCATGCCGTCGACCTCGGCGAGGGCCAGCCGGCCCGTATCACAGAAACGCTCGAGATGGCGCCTGTCGTATCGCCAGAACAAATCGAAGCATGCTGCATCAATGCGCAGCACAACCGGGACATCGCCTTTGCGTGCCCGCCTTATCTTGAGACCGGGCACATGCCGGGCCGTATGCATGGCGCCCAGGGGCGTAAGCGCGAACGTGGCTACCACCGTTTGGGCCCGCATGCCCGCAGCCTCGTACGGCCCGGTCTCCTCAACGGGGACGGGCGGGCTCACCACGTCGCTCAGACCCACCGACCACCCGAGTTCGCGCAGGGTCTGCACCGCGGCGGGTATGGCGCCTGTGACACACCACAGTGCATCGATGGCGAGCACAGGCAGGTGGTCTCGCCAGCGGCTCAGGACCGCCACCTCTCCTATGTCGGTGGTGCGGATGCGCCACGGCTCCCCGCCGATGGCTGAACGCATCTCCGCCCCGCTTCCGAAGACCCTGGCGGCCACGAGCATCCGCTCGAGCTTGGCCAGCTCCCCGCCCGTCGGCTCCCTGAACGCGAGCCCGCTCATCACAGCAACCCCGCCTCGGTGATGCCGAGCAGCGCACCGGTGGCCAGCAGCATCAGTGCGAACCCCACGCGAACGCTCTTCTCGCGGGCCATCGCGGTGACCCGGGAGCCCAGCATCGCACCCGGCACGACGCCAAGCGCGAGGACGAGGGCGAGCGCGACGTCCACGTTGCCGAGAAGGAAATGGCTCACGGAGCCCGGGATGGCCAGTATCGAGACCGCGACCAGACTGGTCCCGATCGCTCGCTTCACGGGGAAGGCGAAGAAGCGGGTCAGTGCGGGCACGATCACGAACCCGCCGCCGAGCCCCAGAAACCCTGAGGACAGTCCCGCGACGGCCCCCAGCGCAGCCACCCACGCCAACGACCGTGACCGCGTGTCGCCGTCCGCTACCTCTCGCCCGGTGTGTCGTGGCCGAAGCGCAAGACGCAGCATATCGATGGCCAAGAAGCCGATGAGCACGGCGGTCACCAGCAGCACGATGCGGCCTCCCACCCGGCTGGCCCCAAGTGCGCCTGCGACCGCGAAGGCGCCCCCCACCACGCCCATGGTCACGCCGAGCCTCACGTCCGCCAATCCTCGACGGAAGTAGCTCCAGGCACCGGCAAGCGCAGTGGGGATGATGACCGGCAGCGGCGTACCCACCGCGATCAGCTCGGGGGCGCCGAGGAGAAGTCGCAGCGCCGGCGTCGTGACCAGGCCGCCGCCGATACCGAACTGCCCCGAGAAGAAGCCAGCCGCGAGCCCGATGACGAGCGTGAGCGGCAATGGCGACGGCATGGCGTCAGTCGGCCCTGATGACCGGGAAGCGGCCCGTGAGCGCGCCGCGGTCCACGCGGCGCTCACCCGTGAACAGCGACTTCAGCGCGATGTCCTCCCAGATGCGATCCATCAACAGCGGCCAGCGGCGCTGGAACGCGAAGTACTTCTCGCAGTTCTCGCGAGCGTAGTGAGCCGCTTGGGGCACCGTGGTGCGGGCGATCGTGAGATAGGCTCCGCGCTCTTTGGTGCCGAGGGCACGCAGGAGCGCCGTGACCCGCGAGCGCCAGTTGATCGAGGTGTCCACGAGGTGACCCGGGTACGGCATCAGAGAGCCTGGGGTCACTTGACGCAGGTCCACCTGCGATTTCGAGAACTCAAGCTTGCGATGCGTGTACACGAACCGGAGCACGTCTTGCCGGAACAAGGCGGCCTCGCTCGCGGTGCTCGGCGGCTGATGCAACACAGCCCACTCGGAGTCGAGGAACACATCACCTCCGTGCATGCGCGCGTTGATCACATAATCGATGTCTTCGCCACGGACGGCCCACGGGTCGAACGAAACGTTGCAGTACATGTCGCGATGCAGCGCAAGGCACCCGCCGAACGCGAGGTTGCTCGGCTTGATGCGCGGCGGTTTGAGAGCCGCGGTCATGCCTTTGTTGTAGAACTCCGTCTGTCTCCAGAACGTGTCGGTCCACGGCGTGGGGCCCTTCGCGAGGAACGAGCCCTGCTCGTCGGCGTAGTAGCCGCTCTTGGCAAGCACGGCACGGCCCTGATCGTCCTGCTGCGCGAGTCCGGCTGTCGCTTGGCCGAGGAAGGTGGGATCCACGATCACCTGGTCATCGTCGAGGAAGACCACGGTCTGGCTGCCGAGAATGGAGCCCAGCATGAGGCCTACGTTGCGGACGCCACCATAGCCTGCCAGGCTCACGCCGCTGATCATGTCGGCGAACTCGAGCTGCTCCATGCGCCGGTGCAAGGACCCCATCTCGGCCGGACCGCAGATGAGCGAGTCGATGCCGGGAAACTCCTCCAGGATCTCCCCGACCCGGTCTTCCGCTTGGTGGGCGATCGACTCCTCGGTCACCGCGACGATGAGGACGACCCTGCCGAGCCCCTCGACGGTTTCGAGCGAACGCAGGCAACCGGGGAGCGTCCCGTCCTCGTCGATCGGCGTGGGGTGGTCGTAGTGGAAGCGTGCTCGTTCGGGACCCCTGGTTCGGCGGCGCGTCCAGAAGGTCGGTATGATCACGGTCGGTTGCACGCATGATCCCTTCGTCGGCCCTCCGCAGCCTTCGACGGAGACGCCCACCATTCTAACGTTTCGGCGGAGTAGCCGAGCGCGCGACCGCATCGGACCCGTGCTCGCTCATGCCTCGTCCTCTCCGCCGGGCTCCCGCACGTTGCCGAGGAATACGAAGCGCAGTCCCTCCTCGACGCCGATCTCACGCGCCTGCCGCAGCGTCGCCAGCGGCGTCGGCGGGAGGTGGGAGAGCTCGAGGTACGGGAAGAACCGCGTCACGTGCCACGGAGTGTCCGGGCCGAGGCGGTCCCTGATCCATTCGGCGATCCCGCGGAGGGTCTGCTCATCATCGTTGACCGACGGGATGACGTTGGTGACCACCTCGACGTGCATTCCCCACCGTGTCTTCGCGCGCTCCGCGGCATCGAGGATCGGTTTCCCGGACCTGATCTTGCACAGCGCGCGATGCGCCTCGTCGTCGAACGCCTTGACATCCACGCGCCAGACGTCGATGTGTGGTCCGATCAGATCGAGGCCGGCCTCGGTGATGTAGCCGTTGGTCACCATCACCGTGTAGATGTCGGCCGCCTTGCATGCCTTGGACACGTCGAGCACGTACTCGGCCCAGATGACCGGTTCATTATAGGTGAACGCCACACCTTCGCATCCGTGCATGCGAGCGAGCGGGACGACCTCGTCAGGCTCAAGTCGCTGGAGCCCGCCGCCGTCCGGCTTGGCACGGCTGATCCTCCAGTTCTGACAGTGGCTGCAGCGCATGGTGCAGCCGACGCTGCCGAGTGACAGAGCGCTCGTCCCGGGACGGTAGCGGAACACCGGCTTTTTCTCGATGGGGTCCACCGCCACGGAGGAGACGAGAGCGTACGTGACCGCTTCCAGGGTCCCGCCGGTGTTCTGCCGCACTCCGCACACGCCGGTCCGGCCGTCTGCGATGCGGCACTGGTGGGGGCACAGTAAGCAATGGATGCGCGTGCCTTCGCGTTCCCACAGAAGGGCCTCGTGCATCACGACTCCTCCTACCCGGGAGCCAGCTCGACCCGGTCGCGCCCGGCATCCATCGCCTGGTGCAATGCCTCATCGGCCGCTTCGATGAGTTCGTGGGCCTCCGCACGCGCCGGGGACGCGGCCGCGATGCCGATCGAGACGGTGGCGGTCACATCGCGTGTATACCCGCCGGCCGCGACGGACAGCGGGGTGCCGGAGACGGCCTGCCGAAGTTTCTCGCCCACCACGAACGCGGCCGTCTTGTCGATCCCGGGCAAGATGATCGCGAACTGGTCGCCGCTCCAGCGAGCCGCAAAATCCGTCGCACGAAGCGAGCGAGCGAAACGCCGGGCGATGCCGGCGAGCACCGCATCGCCTCCGTCACGTGTGATCTCGTCGTTCAGTGCGCCGAGCCCGTCCACGTCCACGAGGGCGACGGTGAGCGGAGATCCGTAGCGGTGGTGACGCGCGAGCTCGATGTCGAGCCGCTCGGCGAACACGCGACGGTTCCACAGCCCCGTCACAGGCTCGAGCGTCCGGGTCTCCTCCAGCTCGCTTCGGCACGCTTCGGCCCGAGCGGTCTGCTCACCAGTGAGCAGGCGTTGCAGCGGCAGGCACAACTCCCACGACGACTCAGCGCGGAAGATCGCCGCCGCGTGCTCAACGCAGGTGGACCACCCGCACGCGCCGCAATCGAGGGCGCTCTCGCGCGTCAGCCGGCCGGCGGCGAGCACTTCGTCGATCTCGGCGGACGCCGGCTGCCGCACCCTCACCGGCCGCGGCCTGAACGATCGCACGATGTCGACCGAAGGAAGCACCGCGAGCATCGCCCTCGTGTTCACGTGCGTGGCACCCGGGCGCTCGCGAGCCGCCGACTCGATGTTGCGTTTCGCGAACAGCGAAAGCCCCGGGTTCACCGCGGGGCCGTCGATGCAGCTCTCGCAGTTGAGCATGTCGATGATCGTGGGGCCCGCCTCGCCCGCGGCGACCGCCCTGAGCAGTCGGTCGATCCCAGCGATCCCCCGTACGGTCGCGACCGACCGGTCGGTCTGATCCCGCGACTCGAGCGTGTGCCGCGGAAAACCGTCGGTGAGCGACAGCTCCTTCAGCACGCCGGGCCGGACAGCGCGCGGCTGGGTCACCCGCCCCCTCGCCGGTACGTCCTCGGCGGTCTCCAGCATTCGCCTGAGCTCGGTGAAGTCGATCGCAGCGTCGATGACGCCGCCGAACTGCGGGTCGGCGATCTCGTCCTTGCGCGCGTAGCACGGACTGACGTACACGATCGCAAGCTCCTGTGCGTACACCTCGCGTATGAGCCTGGCTTGAGCGACGTACGGCGGCACGATCGGGGCGAGTGCCGGCACGAGTGCAGGATGGAACGCGCGCACGAAGTTCACCGCGACCGGACATGTGGAGCGGATACTCAGCAGCATGTCCTCACGCAGGTG
>JAJZRZ010000081.1:0-4108 GCA_021850085.1 Actinomycetes bacterium
CTTTCCGCCGAGGATCTGGTCGCGCTCGCGCGGCGTGGTGTGCACGCGGCGTCCGACAACTATGAGGACGCGCTGATGAGCCGCGTCACCACCGTGGGATGCCGCCGGTGCGGCGGAGGGCTCGCGGGAGCGACCTTCACCTCGAACGTCCCCGAAGGCGCGATGCTCGCCGACGCGCTCGGTAAAGACGTGCTCATCGCCGAGGGCTCGGGCTCGGCCATCCCTCCTGTCGCAGCCGGCGCCACGCTGGTCGTGGTGGGCGCCGGCCGCGGAGCGGGCTACCTCCGGGACTTCTTCGGACCCTACCGCCTGGCGCTTGCCGATGCGTTGGTGATCGCAGGCGCCGAGGAGCCCATCGCAAGCCCTGCCGAGCTCGACGAACTCGTCGAGCTCGCCGGCCAGATGCGCCCGGGGTTGCCGGTCTCGCTCGTGACGTTCCGTCCTCGGCCGCTTGCCGATGTGGCCGGTGCGCGAGCCTTCTTCGCCACGACGGCTCCGCCAGAGCTGCTGCCGGTCCTCACACGTCATCTCGAGCAGGAGTACGGCTGCGAGGTGGTCGCCTCGAGCCCGCACCTCTCCGACCGCGTACGGCTGCGTGAGGACATGAGCCGTGCCGAAGGCACCTTCGACCTCCTGCTCACCGAGCTCAAGGCGGCAGCCGTGGACGTGGTGGCCGCATCGGGCGCCGACGCCGGTGTTCCCACCGTCTTTTGCGACAACGAGCCCGTGCACGCCGGGGGCGCCAGCCTCTCCACCGTCATCGAACGCCTGATGAACCTCTCGATCCGGCGCCATGAGGCAAGGAGCTGAGCGATGTTCACCAACCCGCCGATCATCATCAAAGACCAGCGGCATGGCCTGCCCATGAGCAAGGGACTCATGGCGAAGTCGTTCATGTCCGCTGGGTTGAGTCCCGGTCGTGCGTACGTGGCGGCGCAGCGGGTTCAAGACGAGCTTCGTGCCGAAGGCCGCTCGGAGGTGACGCTTGCCGAGCTTCATGAGCGTGCCGAGTTCGTGCTCTCCGAGGAGACGGAGCCCGAATTCGCGGTCCGCTACCGGCGGCTCGTCGAGATTTCGCAGCGCGAACGACCGCTCATCGTTTTGATCGGCGGCACCACGGGTGTGGGGAAGTCCACGATAGCCACGGAGGTGGCGCATCGGCTCGGCATAACCCGTGTCGTCGGCACCGATAGCATTCGGGAGGTCATGCGTGGTATCTTCTCCCAGGAACTCATGCCCGCGATCTACGAGAGCTCGTTCGACGCGTGGCGCGGTCTGAGAGTCCCCGTTCCCCACGGCGCAAGTCCCGTCATCGTCGGATTCCGGGAGCAGGCGGCCGTCGTGGCCACCGGCATGAAGTCGCTCATCGAGCGAGCGGTGCTCGAGGGCGTCAGCTTGGTGCTGGAGGGCATCCACGTGGCGCCGGGGTACATCGAGCCTTCCCAGTTCAAGGGCGCTTCGGTGGTGCAGGTCCTCATCAGCGTCGAGGACGAAGAGGCGCACCGCAGCCACTTCTATATCCGCGAGGTCCAAACCGAAGGAATGCGACCCTTCGAGCGGTATCGGGCCAACTTCCCGAACATCCGGCTGCTGGGGCACTACGTCGAGGAGCTCGCGCTGGAGCACGGGATACCGGTCGTCTACAGCCAGCAGCTGGACCGGACGGTGGCCGAGGTGCTCGAGCTGGTCGTGGACACGGCGATACGTGAGGACGAGGAAGATGATCGGGCAACCCAGCCCGTCGAAGGAGAGGAAACGGAGTAGATGAAGTTCTTCCTGGACACAGCGAGTCTGCGGGAGATCGAGGAGGCGGCCTCGTGGGGCGTGCTTGCCGGGGTGACCACCAATCCCACGCTGTACGCGCGCGAAGGCGGCTCACTCGCCGAATTCCACGGACACATCAAGCGGATCTGCGACGTGTGTGACGGTCCGGTCTCGGCCGAGACGGTCGGCCTTCGTCGCGACGAGATCGTCCGCGAGGGCGAAGACCTCGCGGCCATCGCGCCGAACGTGGTCGTGAAGGTGCCGGTCATGCCCGAGGGGCTGGCCGCCACCAAGACCCTTGCCGCGAAGGGGATCGACGTCAACATGACGCTGTGCTTCACGGTCCCGCAGGCGCTCATGGCCGCTCGTGCGGGCGCGCGCTATGTGAGCCCGTTCATCGGCAGGTTCGATGACATCTCCGAGGACGGCCTCGAACACCTCGGCAACATGGTCACGGCGATCAGCAACTACGATTTCGGTCACCCGGTGGAGGTCATCGCCGCCTCCATCCGCCACAACGGCCACGTGGTGGAGGCGGCCCTGATGGGTGCCGACATAGCCACGGTGCCGTTCGCCGTCCTCGAGAAGCTCGTGAAGCACCCGCTCACGGATCGCGGCCTCGAGGCGTTCTTGGCCGATTGGGAGAAGGTGAAGAACGCGTGAGCGCACGTCCCCGTAAGCGCGGCCGCCGCGGAGGCGGCGTACAGGCCGAGGTCGTCCAGCCGTCGGTGACGCGCGACGAGCTGCAGGCCAAGACTGTGGCCGAGCTGCGCGCCATGGCCGCCGAGATCGAGCTTGACGTGAAGGCCCTCAAGAAGAAAGAGGAGCTCGTCGACGCCGTCTACAATGCCAAGGTCAGGTCCGAGGGCTTCGTGGAGATCCGCGGCATTCTCGACGTGCTGCCCGAGGGCTACGGTTTCATCCGCACCAGCGGTTATCTGCCCGGCGACAACGACGTGTACTGCTCCATGTCGCAGATCCGGCGCGCCGAGCTGCGACGCGGCGACATGATCCGCGGCCAGGTGCGTCCGCCGAAGGATTCCGAGAAGTACCCGGCGCTCACGAAGGTGACGTCGGTCAACGCCCACGACCCGGAAGAGGCGCGCCGCCGCAAGGTGTTCCGCGACCTGGTGCCGGTCTACCCGGACGAGCGCCTGCGTCTGGAGCACGGGGAGAAGGAGATCACGGCTCGCGTGATCGACCTGGTCGCGCCCATCGGCAAGGGCCAGCGCGGCCTCATAGTCTCGCCGCCCAAGGCCGGCAAGACGACCGTGCTGAAGGACATCGCCGCCTCGCTCACCGCGAACAACCCCGAGGTCTACCTCATGTGTCTGCTCGTCGACGAGCGCCCTGAGGAAGTGACGGACATGGAGCGCTCGATTCACGGCGAGGTTGTGTCCTCGACTTTCGACATGCCCTCCGAGAACCATATCGCCGTGGCCGAGCTCGTCATGGAGCGCGCCAAGCGTCTCGTGGAGGGCGGCATGGATGTCGTCGTCCTTCTCGACTCGATCACCCGTCTCGCACGCGCGTACAACTTGGCCACCCCCGCCTCGGGCCGCATCCTCTCCGGCGGCGTGGACTCCACCGCTCTCTATCCGCCGAAGAAGTTCTTCGGCGCGGCACGCAACATCGAAGGCGGCGGCTCGCTGACGATCCTTGCGACGGCGCTGGTGGACACCGGCTCCAAGATGGACGAGGTCATCTTCGAGGAGTTCAAAGGCACCGGTAACATGGAGCTGCGGCTCGACCGCAAGCTCGCCGACCGGCGTATCTTCCCCGCCATCGACGTCATCACCTCGGGCACGCGCAAGGAGGAGCTCATCCTCGATCCGATGGAGGCGCCGTTCGTGTGGGGTCTGCGCCGCATCCTGCACGGGGTGGATTCTCCCGAGCGCGCCATGGACATGCTCATCAAGGGCTTGCGACAGACTAAGAGCAACCAGGAGTTCCTCACCAAGATGGCCAAGAGCGCGAACGACAAGCGTCAGACGAACGGAATCGATATCTAGGGGTTTCGTTCCCGAGCACTACATTCGACTGCTACGTTGATGCAGCGATCGCGCCGAGCTCCAACGCGTGGTGAACAGGTCAGCGGCCTCGAGCCACACTCGCATCGCTGCACCCAAAGCCGGAGGCCGACCTCCGGCTTTGGGATGCCTCCGGTCCGGTCTCGCTGACTTGAACAGGAATACCCCAAGGGGTATAATGTGGCGAGCCAGCGGGTAAGGAGCGACGTATGGAACTCGATCACACCATCGAGAGCAGGAAGAGCTTCGACGAAACCGTGCAAGCCGTGCTCCACGAGACCGCGGCGGCCAACTACCGTGTTCTGGCCACCCAC
>JAJZRZ010000081.1:4118-7382 GCA_021850085.1 Actinomycetes bacterium
GTCGCCGCCACGCTTGCCGAGAAAGGCTTCGAGCGCGAGCGCGTGACCATCGTCGAGCTGTGCAACGCGAAGCATGCGCACGCCGTGCTCGCCGCCGACGTGCGCATCGGACTTCTGCTGCCATGTCCGATCATGGTCTACGCCGAAGGCGACGCTGTGAAGATCGCCACAATGAGGCCCACCTTGATCGCCCAGTTCTTCCCGAACGCCAGCCTCGGTGGCGTGCCGGCGGAAGTGGAGGCCTCTCTCAAGAGGATCATGGAGCGAGCTGCCGGTTAGCACGAGTCCGTATCCGGGACCGTATCCGGGGCCGCCGAGAAGCGGTTGAGAAGCGATTGCCGCTCGGCATGCGCCATGCTATGATTCGCGGGCTGTCGCCAGCGGCTGGTCGGAAACCAGCCGCACCCGTCGTGGAGGTAATCATGCGTAGCGGTATCCATCCCGAGTACCAAGATGCGAAGGTCGTCTGCTCGTGCAGCGAGACCTTCACCACACGATCCACCAAGTCCGAGCTTCACATCGAGCTCTGCTCCAAGTGCCACCCCTTCTACACCGGCACGCAGAAGCTCGTCGACTCCGGCGGCCGCGTACAGCGCTTCTCGGACAAGTTCGGTAACGCCGCCGCGGTTGTCGCCAAGAAGGAAGCCGAGGCCCGGCAGGCGCGCCAGAAGGCTGCCGAAGAAGCCGCGTTGGCTGCTCGCGAGGCCAGGGCCGTCAAGGACTCGACCAAAGCCGAGCGCACCGCCAAAGTCGAGGTCGAGGCTGCCGTGGAGAGCGGCGAGGCTACCGCTGACGTTGTCGAAGAGGCCACCGCCGAGTAACATCGGCCCCGGTCGGACGCTGGTATCATCGGGAGGGCGGGAATACCCGCCTTCCTTCTGTTACGGAGGACTCCTCATGGATGTCCGGCTCCTGAACCATACACCCGATCCCGAGCGCGCGATCGCTGCCGCGGCGCGGTTGTGCTACGCGCCGGTAGGGGCCGCGGAACTGCTTGAGCGGATGAGCGACCAGGCGGTTCGCAGGGTGCTCAGGACCATCATCTCCTCCGGGCACACCTCGGCGCTCGAGCACGCCAGCTACACGTTCGCCATCGACGGCGTCTCCCGAGCGCTCACCCACCAGCTCGTGCGGCACCGTCTGGCGAGCTACAACCAGCAGTCGCAGCGCTACGTGACCTACGCTCAGGAGCCGCAGTTCGTCGTGCCGCCGGCCGTCGAGGCGTATCCGGCCGCGTCCGAGACGTTCTCAGCGGCCATGCGCGGCGCGTTCGACGCCTACAGGGCGCTGCTCGACGCCGGCGTGCCTGCCGAGGACGCGCGCTACGTGCTGCCGAATGCGATGGAGACCAAGATCGTCGTCACCATGAACGTGCGCGAACTGCTGCACTTCCTCGAGCTTCGCGGCTGCAAACGTGCGCAGTGGGAGATCCGTGCGCTTGCGCTCGCGATGCTCGATCTGGCCGAGCCCACCGCACCGTATGTCTTCATGGACGCGGGTGCATCGTGCCGGCGAGGAGCCTGCCGCGAGGGCACGATGACCTGCGGTGAACCGTATCCCAAGGCCAGGAAGCGGGAGTAGGCACACATGCCCGAGACCCACGAAGCGTGCGCGATCAAACCCACTCACATCGGCGGCCAGGCCCTGCTGGAGGGCATCATGATGCGGGGCCGGTACAACTGGGCAGTCGCGGTGCGCGAGCCCTCCGGCTCGATCCACACCGAGGAGCACGACCTCCACTCGGCCAAGGACCGGTACAGGTGGCTCCGTGTGCCGATCATCCGAGGCATGTGGGGCTTCTACGAGACGATGGCGCTCGCGATCAAGGCGTTCAGCATCTCCGCCAGGTACTCGGGCGAAAGCGAAGAGGAGCAGCTCTCTTCCAAGGAGATCACCATATCGATGGTGCTCGGGTTCGTGCTGGCGATCGGGCTTTTCATCGTGCTTCCGGCGATCGTGACGAACGTGCTCGTCGGCGACTCGATCGATCGCCCCTTCGTGTGGAACGCGGTGGACGGCGTGTTGCGACTCGTGGCCTTCTTCCTCTACATATGGGCGATCAGCCGCATCTCCGAGATACGCCGGGTCTTCGCCTACCACGGTGCCGAGCACAAGACCATCCACGCTTACGAGCGCGGTCTGCCGCTCGAGCCCGACGTCATCCAGCGGCACGGCACGCTGCACGTCCGCTGCGGGACCTCGTTCCTGCTCATGGTGATGGTGGTAGCGATCTTCGTGTTCTCGCTCGTGCCCGGAAAGGCGATTCTCGCGTCGTGGGGTGTCGACAGCGGGGCACTGGTCTTGCTGTTCAACATCACGACACGCATCCTGCTCCTGCCGCTGATCGCCGGAATCGCGTACGAGATCACCGTGAAGTGGGCCGGCACACGGCCCGACAACCCGCTCGTGAAGGTGCTGTTGTGGCCGGGGCTGCAGATGCAGCGCCTCACCACGGCCGAGCCCGATGACGGGATGCTCGAGATAGCGATCGCGGCGATGCGGCTGGTGGTGGCGCGCGAGCAGGCCGAGGCGGCCAAGGCATGCGAGACGGGGACGGTCGTGGAGCCGGGGCTGTCGGCGCTGGACTGACGCGCGTGGTGCGACCCCTCGGCGTGATACCCTTTCGTGTGCACCGATCCGGCTGAAGGACGTCGAAGACACTATGCGCGAGAAGCTCGAATCCATCCTCTCGTCGTACGACGAGATCACCGCCAAGCTCTCGGACCAAGCGGTCCTGAACGATCAGAAGGAATACGCGCGTCTGGCCAGGGAGCACTCGGGCATGACCGCGCTCGCGATCAAGATCCGCGAGTACTTCGGCGTGCTTGACGGCATCGCCGATGCCAGGGAGATCCTCCGGACCGACTCCGACGCCGAGATGAAACAGCTGGCGAAAGACGAGCTCGATGAGCTCGAGGTGCGGGTGGCGCCGCTCGAAGATGAGCTCAAAGTCATGATGATTCCGCCCGACCCCAATGACGAGAAGAACGTCATCGTCGAGATCCGGGCCGGTGCCGGCGGCGACGAGGCGGGGCTGTTCGCGGGCGACCTGTACCGCATGTACACGCGCTACGCGGAATCGCAGCGATGGAAGGTCGAGGAGATCGATGCCTCGGATAACGAGGTGGGCGGCTATAAGGACGTCTCCTTCATGATCAAGGGCACGGGCGTCTACTCGAAGATGAAGTTCGAGAGCGGCGTCCACCGCGTACAGCGTGTGCCCGCCACCGAAAGCCAGGGGCGCATCCACACCTCCACCGCCAC
>JAJZRZ010000082.1:0-4048 GCA_021850085.1 Actinomycetes bacterium
GAGCGTCAGCGCCGAGAGGCCGAGCGAACGCTCCGGGGCGTCCGATAAGAGACCGATGGATCTCAGGGATTCAGCGGCTCGCAACGATAGCGTAGTCGAGGTAGTCACGCTCCGGATGTAGGCCGCGAAGCTCGGGGGCACACGGGCTTGAATACACTGCGCGGAGGCGCGTGAACCCCGCTGCTTCCAGGTAGAAAGACATCGTCTCTCGTGGGTAGGGCCGGATGTGCGTCAGGTCGTGGTAGAAGGAGTAGTCGACCTCACGGCACATTGGGTTGGGTGTCTCAAGTATGACCATCCCCTCGGAGGCGATCTTCCGACCCAGAAGGCTGATGAACTCGAGAAAATACGCGCTGTTCATGTGCTCGACCACATGGAATGCGGTGACGACACCGAGCGAGTCGTCCGGACATTGTCTCAGGTAGGCGTTTGCGTCACCCTCAAACACGACTCGGCCGCGCTCGCGTAGTGCCCTCACCTCAGCTAAGTTCGTTTCGACCCCAATGCCGCGAAAGCCGCTCGCTACTACGCCGTCGAGGAACTCACCCCGTCCACAACCGATGTCGACGACCACCACTCCCTCTTGTCTGTCCCCGCAAAATCCCTCGATCATCGAAAGGTATCGTTTCGCTTTAGTCGCAACGGAGGCAGACGAGCGGAATCGATTCTCGAAGGCGATGTATAGTTCGTCCTCGCTGCCGAGGCAGCACCCGACCGGTTCACCCACGGGAATCTCGACTTCAAGCACCTCCGGAAGCTCGTTGGGCTGGATACCTGCTGCGATCTCCAAGAGGTCTAGACGTTTCGTGATCAACTCTATCGACTGCGGTAGCTTTCGCACGAACTCTGTGCGTTGCCTGAGTCGGCTCCAGAAAGACATGCCCTCACGCACCTTCGACTGAAAGGGTGGACGAGAAGAAAGCTCCGGCTCCACTACCTTCATCAACTGCCTCCATCTTAATCTCTCTATGAGAAACGTCGTCCACCCAGAGCGATCTGTCGGCTCGCAGTTACTGCATCGAGATGGCGGCAGTCTACTGTGTCCTAGGCCACTTCGGATCGACATAGATCTCGACATCGGTGTTTGAATCGAACCGTGCCCAGTCGCCGTATCCGGCAGTCCGCTCGAACAAAGCGTCGTGGAAGCCTACCTCACTGGGAGTCGGCCTAACGATGCCCGGTGGTGGCGGAGGGTCGATCGCGGTGAATGGCGCACTTTGGACGAAGAGCCGCGAAGACGTCAGAGTGAGTCTCCCCGAGTCTGTGCGGAAGTTGGAGAGCCTGCCAACCAAGACACACCCATTGTCACGCCAGTTTGCATCGTACGCTAAGAAGAAGATCGGCTCTCGGATAACTCCTTGGTCATCCTCCAGCTCCATCAGCCATTGCTGAGTGGACAACACGCGCTCGACGCGACCTTCACTCAACCCGAGGAAGAAGGCTGGAGAATCCCATGGTCGCAACTCATCCACCACAATCACTGACCCCTCGGGCACACCATCGAAGAGACCGTGTTCAACGGCCCGATTGAGTGCAAGTCGTGGGTACCAGAGATTCCTGTTCGATACCTCAACCTCGATCTCGGTATTTTGCAGATTGATTGCACCAATCGTCACGCCGGCAAAGAGCAACGCGACGAGCACTAGAGCCGCCCCCACTCGGCTACGGGGCCATACTTGGCGAATCATCCACTCGAGTACCAGCGCCCCGAGCAGGGCTGCTCCAAAGTACGAGACGTAGTTCGGCAGGTAGCCAACTCCCCAGAACACCTCCGCCTGATACCGAGGTGAGAGCGAGATGAGCACATTCGGGAGCACAAGCACGCTCATTGCAACACCGGCTGCCAGCCGTCTATCCCCATGTTCTTTGGATTGCAACGCGTCTTCCGCAACGCTGCGGTAGACACCCAGCGCGAACAGCGCGTAGCCGAACAGGATGAACAGACTCGCTGCCCTGTGGGTCACAATGGAGCGCATCAACTCCTCGACCAGGGTGCGCCCGGTGAGGCTGGGGATCATCGCGTTGTAGGTGAGAGGAATGGTAGCGAACATCTGCTGCAGCAGAGTCTTGGTCACCGCTGTGGGCGAGAGGTTAAGGGCGTACGCGCCTTGGGTTGGATCCTGTCCGGAAGCTACGACGTCGGAGAACTGCGCGGCGGACGTCGTGAGCTCGTTGCCGTAGTGGAGCCGGAATCCCAGCGTCACGATGGCGATTACCGCTACTGCAGCGAAGAATGGCCATGCCTTGCGAAAGGCGAATCTGAGACGCTCATTGCGCTGATGCAGAAAAGCGACGACGAGATACAGTGGAGGAAACGCCAAAGTTACCTCGTACAGCAGCAGCGCCGCACAGAAGGTGACGAAAGCGACTACAAGGGTCCGCCGGCGATGTGTGTCCAAGTACATGAGGAACGCAATGAGCGATGTGAGCAGCAGCGCCGCCAGAATCTGCATGTGTGCCGCGAATCCCAGTATCGGATCGTGATAACGAGTGCTGTGGACCTGCATCACTAGCGGGAGTGCGGCCACGGCGAGAATGGTCAACGCCTTCGATCGAGAAAGTCTCCATACAAGAACGCCGAACAACGCACAGTTCAGTAGTACGAGCACGAGTACGTACACCTTGAAGCCCGCTGGATCGCCGTTGGCGAAGTAGAATGGAATCAGGATGTATGTGGAGAGTGGAAACAGTCTGCCTACAGTCAAGACCGTCTCACGCTGGATATGCCCAATCCGATTGAGCAGCGTGTCACCTGAGTGGGTCAGCGAGGACTTCGCGAAATTCGCTGAGTTCATTTGGTCATCGCCGAAAAAGCCGCTGCTGAGCATAGGCGACAGAACGACCGCAACAAGCGCGAGCGCTAGTACGATGAATGGAATCACCGTTATGAAGTCACGACGTCCTACTACGGTTCCTTGCGTCGTCCACTGCATGCCCTCCCGTCGAAACCTGCTCCCCGGCCGGCACCGACAGCGCCGTGAAGCCGACGGGGCGTGTACCCGACCGCTCCAAGTGGAGGGTCTGCGGTTCGGCTACCCGTGACATGGGCGTGTCGACATCCGAGTCAGCTGGGAGACAGAACTCATGGCAGGCAACTTGAGCCAGACACTGAGGGGGCCTTGGCGCTAAGGCATCAAGAGCCTAAGAGCCTAGCTACGTCACTGTCAACCATCATCTCCACCAGCTGACGAAAGTTCACCTTGGGCTCCCATCCTAGAACGCGTTTGGCTTTCGACGGGTCTCCCAACAGCAGATCGACCTCGGCCGGGCGTGAGAACCGCTCATCGCAGATCACAAACTGCTCGAAATCGAGACCCACATGTGAGAAGGCTATCTCGCAGAACTCACGCACGGTGTGTGTTTCGCCCGTGGCAAGTATGTAGTCGCCCGGCGCCTCCTGCTGGAGCATGCGCCACATACCCTCGACGTAGTCGCCGGCGAAGCCCCAGTCGCGCTTTGAATCCAAGTTGCCCAGTCGCAGATCCTTCGCTTTGCCGAGCTTGATCCGCGCCACACCGTCAGTGATCTTACGCGTGACGAACTCAAGCCCCCGACGAGGAGACTCGTGATTGAAAAGGATGCCGTTCGATGCGTGAATCCCGTAGCTCTCACGATAGTTCAGCGTGATATAGAAGCCATAGACCTTCGCGACGCCATAGGGGCTGCGTGGATGGAATGGCGTGGTCTCGCTCTGAGGAACCTCGTGCACCTGCCCATACATTTCGGAGGTTGCAGCCTGGTAGAAGCGTGCCGCCGGTCTCACGCGCCGAATCGCCTCCAGCAAACGCGTGACCCCGAGACCGTCGACCTCACCGGTAGACACTGGAATGATCCATGAGTCACCGACAAAGGACTGGGCCGCCAGGTTATACACCTCGTCGGCCTGCGACTCCTCCATTGCATCGAGAAGCGAGCTTTGGTCCGTCATTTCGCCCACCAGCAGTGTGAGTCTGTCGAGGATGTGGTCGATGCGTTCGGTAGACGGCGTCGCAGCACGGCGCACCAGTCCATAAACGTCGTACCCCTTGTCGAGCAGAAGTTCAGCCAG
>JAJZRZ010000082.1:4058-7349 GCA_021850085.1 Actinomycetes bacterium
GGTACGAGCCGTCCTGACCAGTGATGCCGGTTATGAGCGCACGCTTGGACACGGTACCCCCTGTGGTCGAAAGATCGGACGAAGGGCTAAATCAGAGTAGCGGATTGACCGGTGCATGTCCTAGAGTTCGCGTGCCCAGTCATCGTCGAGGCGCACGATATCGTCCTCGCCGAGGTACTCGCCCACTTGGACTTCAATCAGCTGGAGTGGAACTTTTCCACAGTTCTCAAGCCGGTGCACGCAACCCACGGGCAGGAAGATGCTCTCGTTGGCGTGGACGTCGACTTGCTCACCATCGCGACTCACGACGGCCGTACCGGACACCACCACCCAGTGCTCGGCGCGATGATGGTGCTTCTGCAGGCTCAACCGTGCTCCCGGCTTCACCTCGATCAGCTTGATCTGGTAGTTCTGTGCGGAAAGAAGACTCGTCCACGAGCCCCAGGGGCGCAGGCTCGTTTTGGGCTGTACGAGTTCTTCGGCACCCTGTGCCTTGAGCGCCTCAACCACCTGACGGACGTCTTGTGCTCGCGACTTGTCCAACACGAGAGTGGCATCTGTGGTATCGACAACGATTACGTCCTCTACACCAAGAGTCGCGACAAGGCGGTCGGTCGTGTAGACGATGGAGTTCCTTGTTCCGATGTCAACACCGCGACCGACGCGAACGTTCCCGTCGTCGTCTGTTTCGGCTATGCCCTCAAGCGAGAGCAGAGATCCCACGTCGCTCCAAGAAAGTCGTGCCGGAATCACAGCCACGCGCTCCGAACGCTCCATGATCGCCTTGTCGATCGAGATAGGCGTGATTGACTCGAACCGCGCGCGGGCTTCGCCGCCTTGGCGCTGTGCGGGCTCCTGCTCTGCAATCCACCGAACAACCTCGGCGATGTGCGCAACCTCCCCGCCGGCGGCCTCGATCTCTTCAAGCACGCGGCCGGCTTTCATCACGAAGATGCCCGCATTCCAGAAGTACTTGTCACTGGCAACGAATTCCTCGGCCCGCGCCTGATCAGGCTTCTCGACGAACCGCTCCACGACGCACGGCTCAGCCTCACCGCGGCTGTATTCCGGCAATGCGTCCGCACCCTTTATGTATCCGTAGCCAGTCTCGGCGCGCTTCGGTTGTATACCGATCGTAACAAGGTAGCCGTCTTCGGCCGCCGCCACGGCCGCGGAGATGCAGTCGCGCCACACGTCCCCGTCCTCAAGGATATGATCGGAAGGCAACACAACCATTATGGCCTCAGGATCCTCGGCGGCGAACAGCGCGGCGGCGAGCGCGATGGCCGGTGCCGTGTTGCGCGCGACGGGCTCTTGGATGTACCTGACCTCGCGAAGGCGTCGCTCGTCCTGCGCGGTCAGGTGGTTTCGCAACTCATCGAAAAGCCGCTCGTTCGTCACGATCGCAACGTGCTCGCCGTCACCTGTGAAGGGCAGGATTCGGCGGACAGCCTGGCAGATGAGCGACTCCTGCCCGAACATGGACAACAGCTGCTTGGGCTTGAGTTCTCTCGATAGGGGCCAGAACCGCTGGCCGCTTCCACCCGCGAGCACCGCGGCATAGATATGCTCCATGGTTGCGCTTCCTCGATATTCCTAGAAACTGAATGATGTGCTGCCGAAGACCACAGGCCTGGAGGCCGAGTTCGCGAGTGTCAACTATAGCAGAGTGTCCTCTGCGAGCTCGGCCGCTGCCGGCAGGACCTTCACGGAGAGGGTTCGGCCATTCCCGCACCTTCTCCGCCAACCCGCGCGTAGGCATCCGCGGTCCTTTGGGCCGTCTTCGCCCAAGTGAAACCTGAAGCGCGCTCGCGACCTGCCGTTGTGAGACGCGAGGCGAGGTCGCTGTCGGTCAACACGCGATGTAGAGCGTCGGCCAGCGCAGCGGCGTCCCCCGGCTCAACGAGCAGCGCTGCATCGCCGACCACCTCCGGGACGGAGGCCGCAGTCGTGGTCACCACGGGCACGCCATACGCCATCGCCTCAAGCGGCGGGAGGCCGAATCCCTCGTAGCGCGACGGGTAAGCGAGCGCGACCGCACCCGCGAACAGCGCGCGCAACGTGCCGTCATCGACAGCTCCTGTGAAACTGACTCGCTTCGCCCAGGCGGAATCGCCGAGCACTGAGCGTACATACCCCCCGGGATCCTCACCTGCCAGCACGAGCGTGAGATCCGGCTCGGTCAGACGCCCGAACGCCCACAGCAGACTCGGCAGGTCCTTGTGCGGCTTGGTGTTGCCCATCGCCAACACGTAACGACGGCCCTCCAGCCACCGGGGCAGCACGCCGACCGGCTGCGACGTGAAGTCGTCGGCGGCGAGCAGCACCACGTCTGTCTTGCCTGCCGCCTCCGGGAAGAAGCGACTGATGTCCCGGGCGGTGTTCGCCGATGAGGCCAAGATGCGATCCGCGACGCGCACGGCTCGGGCTACCCAACCGCGATAGACGGCGCGCTTCAGTGCCGAGGGCATGACAGCGGGTTCCGCCAGAGGCGTGACGTCCTGCATGGTCACCACGAGCGGACGCGGGGCAGGCACCGGCGTCGGGAAGTGCAGCGCGTGCGTGATGTCGGGCCGTACGGCCCGCACCACGCTCCCGAACTCGAGCGCCCCCCGCAGGCCGAACGGGTGAGCCGAAGCAACCACGGCCTCGGCTGTGGGCACGGGCGGCTCGGCGCCCATCGCGACGAACTGCACGAGCTCGAGACCCGGCTGCCCTGCCAGCGCACGCACGAGTCCGGTACTGTAGCGTCCCACACCACTCCACGTAGCCATTCGGCAGTCAAGCAGTATGCGCATCACCGCTCACCCCGCCGAAGCGCCAGCCCGAGCCTCGAGGCGAGCCGAAGGCCCCACAGCCCGTAGAGGTCGCAGTAGCGCTCGAAGCTCTCGCGGTACGCCTGCCGGGAGCGCGGGCCTCCTCCGGACTTGCCGAGATGGTGGACGGCTGTCGCCGTCGGCTCAAGCAGTACCTGCCACCCGTGGTCGCGCATGCGGTGACACCATTCGATGTCCTCGTAGTACAAGAAGAACCGCTCGTCCATCACGCCCACGGCGTCGATCGACGTCCGGCGGACGAGCATGCACGCGCCGGTGACCCAGTCAACGCGCCGGCGCTGCCGCGGCAGTCGGGGCACGTCGGGACGAGAGAGGAACCGGCGCATGACCCGGCGCGCTTCGGGACCGTGGCCCACAGCCAGACCTGCAGGGCCACCGTCAGCCGTGCGTCCCCGTACTGGGCCGTCTCCCGCTCGACCTCGTAGTAGATCCGGTGCTCCTGGATCTCCGCCGC
>JAJZRZ010000083.1:0-830 GCA_021850085.1 Actinomycetes bacterium
GACCATGAACTCGGGCGTCTCGAACTCGGCGGCGATGAGCTCGGCCGCCGCATGCTCGCCTTCGGTGTCCCGGGGGTAGCGGGCTGACGCGTCGTTGAGCACGATCAGCATGTGCCCGAGCACGTGGCCGAGGCCTGCGCGTCGCACGCCGAGAGGTCTGGCCGAGTTGAGCAGGATCGCCGGGAGGCCGTCCTCGTAGACGAGCGCGGCGGTGAACCACAGTGGGAGCCGCATCTCTCGCACCGGCACGCCGAGATGTGCCGCAATCCCCTCCACGGCGACCGGTGGCTCAAGGAAGCCCGCTGCGCGCAGCTCATCCTCCACCAGCCGGCGGTAGTATGCGGCATCCCGAAGTGTCACAACGTCCTTCTGCTTGCGCCCGAAGCCGTTACGATATACGTAGAGTATCGGCTGTCGCGCAGCGATTGTGCAGCCCGTCCAGTATGCCGATACATCCTTCGATGGCCACATCGACAGGAGTTGCGGTGGAGCGCACGCACGGCAATCTCAGCGCCCAGGCCGAGAACCTCCTCCGGCTGCTCGCCGCTGCTGTCAACGCGGTGCGCCTCTACCCGCCCACGAGCCCGATCCGCACGGAGGCCATCGTCAACTTCACGCGCGAGGTCAACGCCGTGACAGCCACCTTCGGCCCGATGCAATTCCACGTCGACCGCCAGCGCTTCGTCGTCGCGGGAACCGCCATCGGTGAGGCACTGCCGCAGGTCAGCGCGCTTGCCGAAGCGCTGCACGCCCTCCAGGTGGGACAACTCATCATCGCTCCGGGCTTGAACCAGCGCGAGGTCGCCCGCTTCTTGGACGTCATCGGCGGC
>JAJZRZ010000083.1:840-7188 GCA_021850085.1 Actinomycetes bacterium
TCGACGCGGGTGTCGCGAACATCGCGCTCATCGAGGTCTCGTTGCGCGCATCGGCCGAGGAAGGGGTGCTCGGTCTCGACCTCACGGCCGCGCCGCTTGAGGACATCGCCACGGAGCTTCGCGCCACCGTCGAGCGTTGGGGCCGCGAAGGGCACGGTGATGACCTCGTCGCCGAATCCATCGACCGGTTGGAGCCGGCCGCCCGCGATCTGGCGATGCGGCGCTGCGCCGAAGCACTCCTCCTGCTCGACGAAGCCACCAGGCTGCAGATGATCTCGTCGGCGCTGCCGGGCGAAACGCATCCCGCGATGGATGGGATGCTCTCCGTCGTGGCGCGTATGCCGCCGGCGGCGCTTGCCCGTCTCCTCCAGCTGACTGCCAGCGCGATCGGCCGGCCTGCCGATGACGTTCTCGGGAAGCTCGAGCTGTCTCCGCAGCTGGCCTCCGAGGTCGCGCTGCTTCTCAAACCGTCGCCGCAGACCGAAGCGCAGTGCGGGGTGCCGCCGGAGGCCGACGTGACAGGGATCGCGCACGAGGTGGCTGACACCGGCGACGAGGACCTCGCTCGCATCGAGATGCTCGTGCGAGCGACAACGGGGCGGGCCGCTGCGTCCCGGGGACTCTCCACGACCCTGCAGATGGCGGGCGACCAACCATCGGAAGAGGCCGTGAAGGCAGTCGGGGACGCGCTGCGCCCCGCCATCCGCGAGGGCTCGCTCGCCGAACTCGCGGCCGCGGCGTCCTTCCTTCATGCCCTCGCCGAGGACCCAACGCTGTCTCCAGCCGTGCGCGGGGCCCGGGCCGCGCTCCAAGAGCGCGCGCTCCTGGAGATGTGCGTCCGACGGCTTGCCGACGATCCTGCCGCCGATGCCGCCCGCGCGCTGCTGACAGATGCGGGCATCCAAGGAGCCGAGACCCTCGTGAGCGCATACCTCGACGCCACCGAGCTCCAGCGTGCCCATCTGTTGCCCGTCGCCGGCGAGATGATCGAAGCGGTGGCGCCGGTTGCAGGCAGGCTGCTTCGCTCCGGTGATGCCGACGCGGCGGCGGCGATGCTGCGGCTTCTCGGCTCCATCGGCTCACGCCGCCTGAACGCCACGATCGCCTCGGGGCTCGAGCACCTCGACGCGCGCGTGCGCGAGGCTGCGGTGGTCGCCCTTGCCGACAGCCCGGACCCGGAAGGCGCTCGATTGCTGCACAAGGCGCTCGGCCACTGGGACCCGGAGACGCGGCGCATCGCCGCCCGCGAGATCGGACGCACCGGCAACGAGGAGCTTGTGCCGGCGCTGCTCAAGATCGTGAGCGAAGTGAGCCTGTTCGAGAGGAACTACGAGCTCAAGAAAGAAGTACTGAAGAGCCTCGAGGCGCTAAACTCGCCACGTGCGGTTCCTGTGCTGAGGAGACTCGCCCACAGAAGCGCGGTCATCGGCAAGAAGAACCGCGAGCTGCGTTACCTCGCTCGACGTGTACTCGAGTCGCTGGAGTGAGTCTCCGCGGCTGACGGAAGGGGAACCTCGTGTCCGACCTGGCCGATAACGAGCAGAGGCTGGAGACCGCCGAAGAGATGGCGTTGGAAGCCACTCCTGCGGCGCGAGCGCCGTTCAACACCGCGAAGCGGTTGGAGAAGGCGCGAACGGTGGCCCGAACGTTGGCCGTCGCGCAGAACAACGCGGCGTTGTACCCGTCGAGCCATCCGCTCGTGGTGCGGTCGATGCAGGAGTTCGCCGACGCCGTGTCCGCGATCATGGAGATCGGCTTCGAGGAAGTCACGATCAACGTCTACAAGTCCACCCTGTTCATCGAGAACCAGGTGCTTCCGGAAGAGAGCGTCACCTACCGCAAGCTGATCGGCGACCTGCTGGCTCGCGGCATCTCGGCGCTGACGCTCTCGTTCGGTTTCGCGGCTGCTGATGCCGCGGCCGTGGCCGGGATGCTCAACGAGCCGGACATCGCAACGATCGACCAGGCGCGCGCCTACCTCGACGGGCACGGCGCGGCGAGCGTGGAACTCGCCGAGACGACGGACCTCGACGACGCGGTGCGCGAAGCCGAGGAGCGGGAGAACAAGGCGCGCGGCCGTGAGGCGTACGATACGGGCGTATCGCTGATGCGAGACGTGGAGACGCAGGCCAAACTCGGCAAGGTCTTTGAGGTGCAGCCGCTCCAGCAGATGGTGAGCGCGCTGCTCGACACGCTGTTCAAGGACCCGGCGGCCATTCTCGGTCTGACCGCGATCAAGAGCCACGACGACTACACGCTCAACCATTCGCTCAACGTGTGCATCCTGTCGATCTCGCTGGGCGCGTCACTCGGGCTTGACGCCGAGACGCTCAGATCGCTCGGTCTCTCGGCGCTGCTCTACGACCTCGGCAAGGTGCGGATCCCGGAGGACATCCTGAACAAGGAGGGCCCGCTCACCGCAGACGAGTGGGCGATCGTCAAGAGCCACACCACCGAGGGTGCCGATCTGCTCAAGCGCATCCAGTTGGTCGATCAGATGCCGATGGTGGTGGCCTACGAGCACCACCAGCGGCACGACCTGCAGGGCTACCCGGCGCCGGCCGAGCCGCAGGAGCAACACCTCTTCTCGAAGATAGTCGCGCTGTGCGACGCGTACGACGCGATGACCACGCGCCGCCCGTTCCGGCGTGAGATCCGTCCGGACAAGGCGCTTGCGGTCCTCATGCAGGGCCGCAACAAGGCATACGACCCGAGCGTGACGAAGGCGCTGGTGGCGATGCTCGGCATCTATCCGATGGGGGCGGTGGTCACCCTCGACGACGACAGCACAGCGATCGTGTTTCGCGTGAATCGCGACGACCTCCTGCGTCCGCGTGTGAAACGCGTGATCGGTCCGGCGGGGCGGTGGCTGCAGCAACCGGAGACGGTGGACCTGCGGCTGATCGATCCGGAGACCGGGACATACGACCGGGCGATCGTGGAGTGCATCCCCGCCGCGGACGCCGGAATCGACGACGTCTGGCAGTACCTGTAGGAACATCCTTCGGCCGTCACCGGGCGACCACCTTGAGGGACAGGATGGCGAGATCGTCGCTCAAGGTGCCGGCCGAGAAGCGCATCAGGTCATTGAAGACCGTCTCGACGGCCGCCTCCGGATCACACTCGGCAAGGCCGAGCAGGGCCGCCAGCAGCCGCTGCTCGCCATACAGCTCGCCTCCGGCACGCGCCTCGATGACGCCGTCAGTGTACAGGAACAGTGTGTCGCCCAGCTCGAGTCTCACCTGGCTGTCAGCGAACGCGAGGTCCGGGAACGCGCCCACCAACGGCGAGTTCGGGCCGAGCAAGGAGAGAGCGCCGCCGCACCGCAGGGCGACCGGCGGCGGGTGGCCGGCATTGCAGTAGGTGAGCGTGGCAGACCCACGATCGATGAGCCCGAAGAACACCGTGACGAAGGTCTCGGGTCCCGAGTAGTGCTCCACAAGCGTGTTGGTCATGCCCATCACCGTCGCGGGCGTCCCGCCCTCGTGCGCGTGCGCCCGGATCGTGTCTTTCACCAGCGAGGTCAGAACAGCGGCCTCCACCCCTTTGCCGGAGACATCCCCGATCACGACGCCGACCCGCTCGGCGTCGACCGGGAACAGATCGAAAAAATCCCCGCCCACGACCGCCTCTTCGGTGGCCGAGCGGTACGTCCGCGCGTACCGGACGCCGTCGATGTGCTCGGGCAGCGACAGCAACGACTCCTGGAATATCTGCGCGATGCGCCGCTTTCCTTCGTAGAGCTGGGCGTTACGCACCGCGAGCGCCACCCGGTCGGCGACTATCTCGAGCAGTTGCACATCGCGCTCGTCGTACGGGTGGTAGGAGCGCCAGTCGACGTGCAAGACGCCGATCAGCTTGTCGCCGACCTCCATCGGCACGCCGAGCACCGAGCGGATCCCCTGCTCTCGCAGCGGCACGCTCAGTATGGATTCATCGGTCTGGATGTCGGCTACGTACCGCCGCCGTCGGGTCTCGGCGATCGTGCCGGCGAAGCCACGTCCCATCCGAACCCCGATCGGGTCGTTGTCGAAGCCAACGGTGGCAGCCACGCGCACGAAGCCGTCTTGGACCAGCAGCAACGCGGCCGCGTCCGCCCCCATCACGGCACAAAGGCGACGCAGGAGCGCGGGTGCCAGCTCTTCAAGATCGAGCGTGCTGATCGCGGTGCCGCTTATGTCCGCAAGCGCGTTCAGGCTTTCGTTGGCGGCAGTCAGCGACTGCTCCCGGGCACTGAGCTCCCTGAACAGCAGACTGAAGGGGTTCACGAGCGCCGTGACCAGAACCGCTCGGTACATGAAGAAGAAAGCGGAGACCTGGAAGAGGTGGCCCGCCAGATTGGTGTAGCCGAACGGCGAGGCGTACAGCATGAAAGATATCTCCGAGCCGATGAAGCACGCGATCGAAGCCAAGATCTGCCGCAAGACCACCGGGTCGAAGAACCGGCGATTGACGACCAGGCCTATGCCGCCGAGCACGAACATCGCGGAGATCACGACCTCGAGATTACGCTTGAGCGGCGTGAGTCCCGTGCCTTCGGCGAACATCACGGGAAAGTTGCGCCACACGAACAGCGATAAGACCGCCAGACCGACGAGGACCCCGAATGCGAGGAACGTGCTGCGCACCCACAACCTTCGCGTCAGGAACAGCGGTGCGAGCAGGAAGGTGGCCGACAGCAACAGGCGCTGGATCATGAACGCCTGCGTGGGCAGATCATCACCGAAGCCTCCGAACAAGTTCACGCCCCGGAATCCCAGCGCATGCGGTATATCCAGGAAGGTGAAGAAGAGCAGGCTGATCCCCACGAACAGAAGGTAGTCGTTCTCGTGCAGACGCCGGGTGTGGAACAGCACGAGGAACAAAGATGCGGCGATAACGATGGAGATGCCCTCGACGACCGTGTGGAACAGCGGGTAGCTGTACAGGCTGAGCGCAGAGAGGCCGACGAGCAGCGCGGAGAGGAAGACGACGGCCCGCCTCGGCGGACCGGCCACCCGCTCATCGCGGGCCGCCCCTGTGGGCGCGGCACCTGTGTCCATGCTTCTGCTCATCCCATCCCGGAGGTTCTCCGCCGCGCCTCACGGACGCTGCGGCTCCAGCGCGCCGCACAACGCCCGATCCGCACCCCCGTCCGGTACGCCATAGCCGCCGAGAGCGAATCCTCAGGGTGGATGGGTAACGTCGCGTCATACGCGCGGCGTCGACCGGGATCCGAGAGCACCTCGTACGCGCGGTTCAACAGACGGGCATGCTCGTCTTCACCGCCCGCATCGGGGTGCGCATCTCGCATGAGACGCCGGTAGGCGGCCGCGATCACGCCGAGCGAGGCGTCACGCCTAACCTGGAGGAGTCGGTAGTGGTCCGTGGCAGGTCCTTCCAGCGCAAGGCAGTGAACCGAGCGTACCACGGCGCACCATCGCACGGCACTCGCTTCCATGCACCTCTAGGTCGTGGGAGGGCGCTTGACCGCCATGATGGCGAGGTCGTCGACGAGCCGGCCACCGCTGAACTCCACAACGTCTTCAAGCACCCCCTCGACGACAGCTGCGGCGTCACCTGGCGCAAGTCCCGCCAGAAGGTCGATGAGACGCTCCTCGCCGTAGAATTCGCCGTCCCGGCGCGCTTCGGTGAGTCCGTCCGTGTAGAGGAACAACAGGCCGCCCGAGCTGAGCCGCTCCTCGCGTTCGCCATATGCCGAGTGAGGCAGCGCGCCCAGCAATGGACCCGTCGAGGGTAGTTCGCGAACACGACCGTCGGTGTCTCTCAGTAGCGCGGATGGATGTCCGGCGTTCGCGTACATGAGTCGGCCGTCGCGGCAATCGAGCACGGCCAGCAGGAGCGTCACGAACGACTCCGAGGTCGTCGCCTTGAATATCACGTCGTTCGCGAGCGCTAAGACCCGCATGGGACTCTTGCCGGGTTCACTCGCGTGCGCGCGGACGGTGTTCTTCGCAAGCGACGTCAGCACGGCGGCGTCGAGTCCTTTGCCGGCCACGTCGCCGATGGTGATCCCCAGGTGATGCTCACCGATCTCGAAGGCGTCGAAGAAGTCGCCTCCGACGCGGGCGTCTTCCGATGCCGCCCGGTACGCGTGTGCGAGGTCGATCCCGCTCACCTTGGCGGGCAAGGCGAGCAGTGCTTCCTGCAGACGATCAGCGATCCGATGCTCGTTCTCGTAGAGCCGCGCGTTGTTGAGCGCAACGGACATGGCCGCGGCCATTCGTTTCGCCGAGCCTCTGTCCGCCTCCTCGAAGGCCTGGGGCTCGTGGTAGGCCAGCGCGAGGACGTGGGTGGTGACACCTTGGATCACCAGCGGCAGCAGCTGGAACGCACGGAGATCGGCCG
>JAJZRZ010000084.1 GCA_021850085.1 Actinomycetes bacterium
CGGCGCCGAGCAGGCGCGTCATGGGTTCCTCCACGGCTTCGGGATCGCGTTCTTGCAGTCCGCCTCCATCGTTCCCATGCCGCGATGGATGCGTTCGCACGCCTTGCACTGCTGGTACTTGTCCGGCATTCCGGAGGCGTCGAAATCAGTGTCGCAGTCGGGCCCGGAACCCGGCGGCGGCGCCGGTTTCGCAGCGCCGGGCACCGCCGGGGGCGCTGGCGCCTGCGCGATGGAAGCCTTGAGCCGGCTCTCCGAGTCGATGAAGAAGTTGCCGCTCGCCGCGACGCGCTCCCCCTCGGCGATGCCGTCCAGGATCTCGGCCCGCTCGCCGGTGCGCTCCCCCATGGTGACGACGCGCGGGTCGAAGTGTCCGGGCGCCGTCTCGACGAACACGTACCGGCGGTCGCCCGTATCGATGACCGCCTCGGTGGGCACGGTCACCCCGTCCTTGGCTGGCAGCCGAATCTCGACGGTTCCGAAGAGACCCGGCTTCAGCGCAGCCTGCGGGTTGGCGAAGGCGACGCGGACGGGCAGCGTGCGCGTCTCGGGATCGAGCCGCGGGTAGACGTACTCGATCCGACCGTCGAACCTCTTGCCGGGGTAGGCGTCGAGCGTGAGCGACGCGGCGAGCCCCGGCTTGACGCGACCGAGGTCCCGCTCGTACACGTCGGCGATGGCCCACACGCGCGACAGATCGGCCACCTCGAACAGCTCGCGGTCCGGGTCGACGCGGTCGCCCTGGACAACGTTGAGCGCCACGACGTACCCCTCCACGGGGCTGCGGATCGTGACGGCCTCGTCCGGCTTGCCTCGCTTCACCATGGCGGCGATCTCCTCGGGCGCGATCCCGAGCACCCGGAGCCGCTGACGAGCCCGATCGGCGAGCCCGTCGCCCCAGTCCTTGGCCTGGAGCACCTCCTGCTCGATGCGGAACACCTCGTCGCTATAGATGGCCGCGAGCGGCTGCCCCTTTCGAACGGGCGCGCCCTGCTCGGCGACGAAGAGCTTCTCGACGTATCCGCCGAAGCGCACGTGGATCCTCGCGAGGCGCGACTCGTTTGCGGCGATGCGCGCGACGGCGCGCAGCGACGGCGCGAGGGGGCTCCGCTGCGCCGTCTCGACGCGGATGCCGATCGCCTGCACCCGATCCGGGGGGGCGTCGACGGGCGCGAGACCGGGCACCACCGGCGCGTTGCTCGCGGCGGCGGGCACAGAGCCGCCCTCCTTCCTCGCGACGAGCGTCATCGAGCAGATGGGGCACTGCCCCGGCTGATCGGAGACGATCTGCGGGTGCATCGGGCAGTAGTACTTCGTCGCGTGCTCGTGGCCGGCGTGCTCGCCGCTCGCCGCCGTCGCGCCGGAGCGGGACGGCAGGAATGCGAGGCCAAGCGTGTAGAGCGCGGCGAGGACGACGCCCGCGAGGATCACCCACCGGACGATCGCCATGGTTCGCACGCCGGGAGGCGGCCCCTCTTCGCCTTCGGGAGTCGGTCCACGGGAGAAATCGTTCATGGCTTCGCCTTTTCGAGGAGATCGATTCCGAGTGCTCGCCGGAGGTCGGCGGCCGCGTCCGCGAGCGCCGCGCGCTGACGGACGGCGGAGAGACGGGCATCGAGGAGCACGCTCACTGCGTCAATGATGGTGACGAGGTCGGCCTCGCCCGAGGCGTAGCTCGCGCGCATCGCCTGGAGCGTGTGGTCGGCGCGCGGGACTACGTCGTCCTCGAGCACCGCGAGCTGCGCCTTCGCCGCCTGCGCGCGCGCCTGCGCCTCGACCCTCTCGTAGCGGGCAGCGTTCCCGGCGGCGGCTGCGGCGGCCCGCGCGGCCTGCGCCTCGGCGGCGGCGCGATCTGCCTCGGACGCGCGCCGCGACGAGAACCACGGCACCCCGACCTGGAGCATGACGGAGTAGGCGTCGGGCATGCCCGGCATGAGCATGTAGTCGAAGCCGACCATGAGCTCGGGTGCGCGGCGGGCCCGGTCCGCGAGCCGGGCTGCAGTCTCGGCGCGCTCCGCGCGTGCGCGCGCCGCGGCGAGCTCGGGGCGCTCACTGCTGCTGGCCGGAAGCGTCAGGTCCGGCGGCGACGGCGGTGGAAGCGTTTCGTCCGGAGTGCCCATCGCCGCGGCGAGCAGCGCCTCCGACGCGCGGAGTATCTCCTGGATGCCCTCGACGTCGGCGTGAAGGCGGTGGAGATCGGTCTGCGCCCGCAGGATGTCGCCCTGCCGACCCCCGCCCGTCCCGTAGCGCGCCTCCACCGCCGCGAGCGTGCGCTCCGCGAGCTTCGCATGCTCCAGGTGGATGCGCAGCTCCTCGCGGGCGCGCCACCAGGCCACGTACGCATGCGCCACCTGCGCCTGGACCGCCAGGCGCCGCGCCCGGACGTCGTCGCGCCGCGCCTCCGCCTCACTGCGCGCCGCACGCTCCGCGATCCCGAGCTGACCTGGGAAAGGGAGCGACTGCCGTATCCCGATCATGTGCATGTTGGTCGCGGTCGGGTCGAGCGGGCGCGACCAGGGCTGCTGCCAGGCCTGATAGGAAAGCATCGGCTCGGGCAGCGCGCCCGCACCGCGCACGCCAGCCTCCGCGGCGCGCGCCCCCGAAGACGCCTCTGCGAGCTCCGGGTTGTGCTCCATCGCCGCGCGGGTCGCGTCCACGAGCGAGAGGGTCTGCGATGTCTCCGCCGGCGCGGCCGAAAGGGCCACGACCAGCGCGGGAACGAACATGGACAAGCCCAGCTCCGGGTCTCCGGCGCGGGACGGCGCTCGCCGAGCCGCGCCCGTTCACACCGAGGCGCACCGCGCACGCAAAGTGCGGCGGTGCGCCGGCCTCGAACGGGACGCGTGGTCTAGATGCGGAGCGCCAGAGGAGGCGGGCCTGCGGCGCTTGCGAGGACCGAGCCTCGCGGCGCGGCGACGGGGAGCGCTGGGGCGGGGCAAACGAACGACCACGCCGCCGCTGCGGCGGCAGCGTCGATCTTCGGCTGCTCCTGCCGATCGCGCGCAACCACCCTGGAGTCTCCCCCCGTGGTGACCGCGCAGCACGTAAGGCGAGCGTGCTCCTGGGAGGCGGGCGGGCAGCAGCACCGCTTGAGCGCATGCGCGCGCATCGTAGGGCAGGCCTCCGTCGCGGCGAACGAAGTCGTCGCGAGGGCGCCTGCGATCAGGATGGCGAGCAGCCGCTGCATTCGGTTTCTCATGTCGGCAAGTCCGTCGGTGCGCAACTGAGGCTGCTGCGCGCCTTATCTGAGCACAGCCAGGCGAATGGACCCGCCAGGCGGCCGCCCGATTCCTGTTGGAGTGGGCTCACCGAAACCTCTGGACCAAATGAGGCACGGGCGAGCGACTCAGCAGCGGCCTCGCTGGAGGGACCATACGACCGGCTTCGTCCCCCAGCAGCGGTACGGCGGCGGAGATGGGTGCTCGGGCATCGTCGGTGCGGGCGTTTCTTTACCCCCGCGCAGAGACCAGAGCACGGGCTTGCTACCCGCGATCTCGTCGCGGAGGGTGAGGCGGGGAGCTGGACTCGGCTTCCGCCTGCCGTACTCGTTCGCGCGCAGCGAGCACACGATGGGTTTCGTTCCACCGCAGTAATCGACCGCCCCGCGAGCAAGGGCCGGAGTTCCAGGCAAGGCGAGCATGAACAGCGTACTCCATACAAACGACAATCTCATGTGCTTCTCCTTTCTGTCGGTTCCGCCTGGAGGACTGGAGATGCACGCCCCAAGGCGACCTGGGGCCATTGGCCCCAGGTCACCCCGTGGGCTGACCTCACCGGATGGCGACAGAGAGGGCCGTCGTGGCCCGCCGCACGATCTCGCGCGCAGACGCTTCATCGCCGGAAGTGATGTCCAGGCGAAGCCGATCGCGTTCCATGCGGGCATGCGCTTCGACGTTCTTCACCGCCAGCGGAGAGCTGGAGGGGTGGATGCGTCCCTCGATCATCTGGCAGTCCGCCGCAGCCTGCAGCCGTTCCACGGAGAGCCCGAGACCGGAACGATAGGTGACAGCGGCACCGACCAGATGCCTACCGGACCGAGTGGTCTGGTAGATAGGCGAAACGCGCTCGACCACGTCCGGTCGGAGCGGAAGCCCCGCTTGTTCGGATGTGAGACCGCAGCAGGTCCGCGCCTCGGTTGCGGCGGAGGTTTCGGCCCGACCCTGAACTGCAATCGACGATACGACCACGGCCATCATCAGCTTCTTCCACATCATCATGGCTAGAGACCTTTCTTCTTCGCAGTGGATTCACTATCTGGACGCAACGAAGCAACGGCTTACGGTCTAAATCCGCCTGCACAGGAGTCGTCCAACGTCAGGGCGCACGTCGACGGCGAGACCAGGGCCGGCGATGATGCACGCGATGTCGGTGTCGCGACCCGCGAACCGCGGAAGGCCTGTTGGCGGCCGGGCCATTCGCTCCGGCATGGCCAACGTCATGGAAGGCGCTCCCATGAGATCGACCGTCAAACAGCATCCGACGCGAGGGCTCACGTCGACTCGAGCCTGTGGGCAGCAGCAGGCCGCCTCCCTCGACCGGCTCAACGTCGCGCAGAACTCCGCTGGCAACGGCGATCCGGAGAAGCCGACGACCGAAAGCGCGGTGGCCAGAGCGAGCAGCCGCGGAACCATGCTCAACCCCACCGCCGAGTGGTTTCGATTGCCGCCGGGCCGGCGCTCGAGTCGAGCACACGGGGTCCGCTGCATAGCTGGCGGTGCGTGTTGGCGACGCGGGCTGTGGCCCGTTTCGTCGCAACGCGGATCGGGTCGGCGCGGGTCAGCTTCGCTGCCAGCGCGCGGTTACTCGCTCCGAGAATGGAATCCTGCAGAACTGCCAAGGGGATGACCAGCATCGCCCGCTCCAGGGTAGGCGCGGGGAGTCGGCTGACCCGCGCTCGTTCGTCACGAGGGCGCACCGGCAGGGCAAAGCCCATCCGATCGCCCCACCGGATTGGAACGAGCGCGCTCTAGATTCGGAGCGGAACTGGCGGCCCAGCAGCGAGGGCCGGTAGAGCACGAGAGACCTCCACCGGCGAGGCCACGGACGGTACCCACAGCGGGCGCCCATCCGTGCACGACGGCGAGATCACACTCGAATGCTGATCCGACTGGGCGATGGCAGCATCACGGAGAACCGGCTGCTCGACGTTCTTGCAACAGTCCACCCGGGCCTGACCAACTGGCGCCGACTGGCAGCAGCACGAAGACGGCGCGATGACGCGCATCGTCAGACACGTCGCCTCTGTCGCGCGCGCGCCGGAGGCCGCCGCGAACGTACCGATGAGGGCGATGGCGACGAAGCGTTGCATCCGAACGCATCCTAATGCGCGCTCGACTGCACTGCAACCGACCAGGTGCGCGACGGAATACATATGCCCGTTTCGCGAAATGAAAATGATGGAAGGACGTCGGCGCCGTGGCTGGCGCACACCGAATGCACCCGGCAGATCCGCTTCGATGCTCGGCCGCCTGCCGAGACGAGTTGCCGGGAAGCTCCGAGCGCACACAGTTACTCAGTCGAGGCTCGCGAGCGGGCGGATGCCGCCGTGGCTGCGCCCACCTGCGCGAGGCGGTCACCTTCCGTGATCCTGGCATCCTTCAGAACCTTGCCGTGGCCCAGCCCGATGATCCGCTCCCCCGCGTACCCGATCTCCGGGTCGTGGGTGACGACCACGAGGGTCTTCCCATCTCCGTGAAGCGACCGGAAGATGTCGAGCACCCGCGCCTCGTTCTCCTCGTCCAGGTTTCCCGTCGGCTCGTCCGCGAGGACGATCTCGGGATCGTTGATCAGCGCCCGGGCGATGCAGACCCGCTGCTGCTCGCCCCCCGAGAGCTGGGACGGAAGATGCTGGGCGCGGCCAGCGAGCTGAACCCTCTCCAGCGCCGCCATCGCCTGATCGCGCACCGGCATCGAGTGGTAATACTGCGCGAGCATCACGTTCTCGACGGCGGTGAGGTACGGGATGAGGTGGAACTGCTGGAACACGAGCCCGATATTCTCCCGGCGGAACACCGCCCAGTCGTCTGGGCCGAACCCGTGCGTATCGGTTCCGAGCATCTGGATTCGTCCACTCGTCGGCTTGTCGAGCCCGTTCAGGATGCTGAGGAGCGTCGTCTTGCCGGACCCCGACGGGCCCATGATCGCCACCCACTCGCCGGGCCAGACATCGATGTTCACGCCGTCGAGAGCGTGCACGCCTCCGGGGTAAACCTTGCTCACGGACTGAACCGAGATCGCTTGCGTTGCCACTCTCATTCTCCCTTCAGGAGGACGGCGGTTTCGAGTCGAAGCGCCCGTCGCGCGCCGACGCTCGCCGCCAGAACCGCGATCACCACGCTCACCACGATCGCGGCGAGGAACGGCGCGACGTGGGGAGCCACCGAGACACCGAACACCTGACGTACGATCACCTGAGAGAGGCCGCTTCCCACCGCGTATCCGAGCAGCGCTGCCGCGACGCCGATGGCGGCGCCCTCGGACAGGAGGAACGCCACGACCGACCGCCGCTTCGCCCCGATCGCCTGAAGGAGCGCGAGCTCCTTCCGCCGCTCGATCACGCGGGACAGGACGGCGGCGGTGACGCCGACCGAGCTCAGCAGCAGCACGGCGAGCAGCGCGACCCCGGTCAGCAGGTTGATCTTCCCGATGACCGCCTGCTCTCCATGCAGGACCTGGCGCAGCGGCGTGAGCTCGACCCTGGCCCCGACGGCCTCCAGCGAGACGTTCAGGGCGGCGATGTCCGCGTCGCCCCCCGGGACCGAGACGAGGGCGTACGTGAAGCGGGGCTCGTCCGGCCCGGGTTTCGTCGATACGAACGCGCGACCCTCGTCCTCGTCGCCCGACTCGAAGACGCCGGTGACGCGGTACTCCGTCTTCTCCGCAGCGCCGTCGAAGCGGACGTGCACGGTCGTGCCCACCGTCGACCCGAGCGCCTGCGCGAGCTTTCGAC
Organism: Actinomycetes bacterium; assembly: GCA_021850085.1. Taxonomy (GTDB): domain Bacteria; phylum Actinomycetota; class Coriobacteriia; order Anaerosomatales; family Anaerosomataceae; genus UBA6100. Next base: position 6,947 of record JAJZRZ010000084.1, read on the forward strand.
CCATCACGCACTCGTCGTTCTCGGCGGCACGCCTGCCGCTCACGGCCCAGTAAGGCGTCATGCGCGCGAGGCCGGCAGGATCCGCGCTGACGATCGCCGCGGGCGCTCCCTGCAGCGTTCCGACCCGTAGGTGAAGCTCCACGACGTCCGCTCGCCTGGCCCGTGCGAGCTCGCGGACCTTCTCCCGATCGGAA
>JAJZRZ010000085.1:0-2865 GCA_021850085.1 Actinomycetes bacterium
ATCTGTGGTTCGCCGCCAGGCGCAGGGGGCGTAGCGCATTCACGAGGCCGAGGGGAGCGGGCCGCCCCGATCGAAGCATGTCGAACAGCGCGAGGAGTTCAACGCGCGACTTCACGGCGACACCACGGCCGAGGACCGATGGAAGCCACGTGTAGCGGACGAACTGCCAAAGGTTCGCCGCGAGGCGCATCAGCACGCTGTCCGCCTGCCGCCCCCGGATCGATGCTGCTAGCGCTGAGCGCGGGGGTGGCACGGCCGACGACCGCGCCTCGGCGGAGAGCTCCCGCTCGGCGAGGAAGGCATCGAGGGCCGCGAAGACCATCCCCCCGCATCTGCCGGGCGAACGCAAGCCGAGCAGCGGGCCACGCCACCGGTTCGGGAAACCGAACCCGTGCCGCGACGGCCGGAATCCTGTATCGAGCTGCACGAGTGGCACCTCCGAGGACGGGATGGCGTCGAACAGATGATAGCGCGCCGACGGCTTCGGCCCTGCGGGCGTGCTAGACGGTGAACTCTCCGCGCGCCACCACTACCGCGGCGCCACCCACCTCCACGCGACGAACCTGACCGGGCTCGCCTTCGGCCGTGGCCCAAAGCACGCTCGGCCGGCCGATCTCGGTCCCTTGCGAGATCTCGATCTCCTGGCCCCACTCGATCTGCCCGTGCCGCGCCAGATGCACCGCGAGCGGACCGGCCGCCGAGCCGGTGGCGGCGTCCTCACCGGCGCCCAAGCCGGGGGCGAAGACTCTCGCCTTCACCGCGGACCCGCTCCACGAGAAGCAGCTGACTGTGGCGTTGCCGGCCGCACCCGAAAGGCGCTGCATGTCCGGTCGGAGCGCCGTAACCTCCGCCGAGGATCCCAGCGCAACGAGAAGATGCTGCGGGCCGTTGTCGTAACGCTCCACGGGCAGAGGGGATTCCCGCACGCCGAGCGCATCCAGCAGCCGCCGCGGGTCCTCGACCGTGCGGACCGTCGGCAGTGGCTGCTCCATCCGGCCGAAGACGATCCGCGCGCCTTCGCGCTCGAGCACGACCGGCACGATGCCGGCGTCTGTCTCGATCTTGAGCAGCACCTTCTGGAGCGGACCGGCGATCACGAACGCCGTTCCGAGCGTGGGATGGCCGGCGAACGGGAGCTCCCGGACGGGGGTGAAGATCCGCATGCGGATGTCGCCGTCGGCCTTGGGACGCAGCACGAACGTCGTCTCGGAGAACCCGAGCTCCTGCGCAAGCGCCTGCATCTGCTCACCGGACAACCCCTCGGCATTGGTGAACACGCCGAGTTGGTTGCCCGTGAAGGGGACGTCTGTGAAGACGTCGACGATCACGAAACGGTAGGTGCGGCTCACGCGGTCACCTCATTCGTGCTCGTGCGACTCATGCCTCGTAGTCCACGGCAGCCCGGGCCTCGCGCATCTCGGCGATAAGACCAGCCACCTTCACGTGCTCGGGATGTGTCTGGTAGGCGTTGAGCGAATCGCGCGAATCGAACTCCGAGTAAAGCGCGATGTCCCACGGATCAGAGGCCGCGCGGACGTCGATCCCCGCCTCGAGGTGGAGCAGCCCCGGCACGATGTCCCGCAGCGACTCGAGCGCCTCCTTTGCCCGCAGAAGGTTCTCGGCCTTGGTCGAGCCGAGCGCCTCGTCTTTGAAGCGCCAGGCGACGATGTGCTTGATCATCTCGGTCCCTTCGCGTCGTATGACCTGACGAGGCTAGCACGACGCGCCGGGGGTGCGGAACAGCGGCTACCCCGCGACACCGGCTTTGACCTGCTCGGGCTCAAGCCCCTCGCGAAAGCCGCTTGCGATGTGCGCGCCGTCGCAGAACGGCTTATTGGCGGAGGTGCCGCACCTGCACAGCGTCACGCGGTTGCGAACCTCATACGGGTTGCCCCGCACGTCCAGAATCTCGATGCCGCCACGGACGAACAGCGGGCCGCTCACGCCCAGCTGGGGGTCTTCCACCAAGACGATCGAGGGCTCGAGCTCCGGCTCCATGGGTTCGCCGCCGGAATCGCATACGACGTAGCGGCCGCTCGGGCACAGCTGCGCCTCGGCCACCGCCAACGCGCGGATCTCCGGGTCGTCGCACTGATCGACCAGGTTCCACAGGCCGCCGGCCCGGTCGCAAAAGCGCGCCTCGGCGCACAGGTGCCGCGCGTCGCGGAGATTGAGGCTCGTCCCGGAGACGCTGAGGCACGTCTCGGCAAAAGAACGGTGTCCCGCCGTCTCCGTGCCGTCGAAGGCCACGGCGATGTGCGTGTAGTCGCAAAACGGCTTGTCCGCCGATTCGCCGCACCGGCACAGAGCGTAGGACTCGCCGGTCCCGACACGCCCGGTCTCGCGCCATCCGACCGCTTCACCTTCGTCATTCGTGACGATCTCGGCTCTCAGGAGCGGGACCCCGCCCTCGACGAAGTACGGGCCGTCCTCGGAGACCGTGATCCTCATCGACATGTGCCCCTCCTGAATCTTGGGCCTGGCCATCCGCCATAGCCGTCCCCCTCCCGAAGGAACCGGCGCCCGCGGCCACGGTCCCATGCTCCCCATAGGCCTATACCCGTACGGCGGGCAGCTACGTTCGCCGCGCCTTCTTGCGGTCGTTCTCCGAGAGTAGCCGTTTGCGCAAGCGGATGCTGGCCGGCGTGACCTCCACGAGCTCGTCATCCTCGATGTACTCGAGCGCTTCCTCAAGGGTGAACGTGATCGGAGGCGCGAGGATGATGCCCTTGTCGGCGGAGGCTGCGCGCATGTTGGTGAGCTGCTTGGCCTTGGCCACGTTCACCACGAGGTCGTTGTCCTTGGCGTTCTCGCCCACGATCATGCCCTCGTAGCACATCTCACCAGGGCCGACGACGCGATTGC
>JAJZRZ010000085.1:2875-7088 GCA_021850085.1 Actinomycetes bacterium
ATCTAGAGCTTGCCGCGTTGCTGAAGCGCATCAAGGGCGTATGCCACGGATTTCTCCGTGGACATCGCTATGAGCGAGCCGTTGATGCGCCCGCCGATCTCGCCGCGGTACGGTCCGTACTCGAAGAAGTGATGGAAGAGCGTGGCCTCGCCGCGCGTCGCGTTCAGGATGCGCGTGCGCAGACCCATCACCCCGCGCGTGGCGATCTTGAACTCGAGGTGCACGTGCTCGTCGCGCTGCACCATGTCGGTCATCTCGCCGCCGCGGCTGCCGAAGATCTCGATGACCTTGCCGGCGTACTCCGCGGGCACGTCCACCACCGCCTGCTCGATCGGCTCGAGCTTCTTGCCGCCCTCGTTCTTGATGATCACCTGCGGACGGCCCACTTGGAACTCGTGGCCCTCGCGGCGCATCGTCTCCATGAGCACCGAGAGGTGCAGCACGCCCCGGCCTGCCACCTCCATGCCGGTCTTGTCTTCGGACTCAGCGATGCGCATGGAGATGTTGGACTCGGCTTCCTTGAGAAGGCGTTCCTTGATCTGGCGGCCGCCCACGATCGTCCCATCGCGCCCCACAAGCGGGCTTGTGGAGGCCGAGAAGACGACCGACATCGTCGGCTCCTCAACGTGAATCGGGTCGAGAACGACCGGGGCCAGCCGGCAGGTGAACATGTCGCCGATGTCGGCGTCGTCCACGCCCACCACCGCGATGATGTCGCCGGCGTGCGCCTCGGCGGCCTCGGCACGGCCGAGCGCCTCGAAGGTGAAGAGTTGCTTGACTTGCGCCTGGTAGCGGCTGCCGTCGTTTTTGATGACGAGGACCTTGTCGCCGTTGCGCATGGTGCCGCTGAAGAGGCGGCCCACGCCGATGCGGCCCACGTAGTCCGAGTGGTCGATGGTGCACACCTGCATCGCCACGGGACCGTTGGGGTCAACGTCGGGCGCGGGTACGTGCTCCACGATCGCGTCGAGCAGCGGCGCCATGTCCATGTTGCCGTCGTCCGGATCCAGGCGCGCGTAGCCGTTCACGGCACTCGTGTAGATGATGGGGAAATCGAGCTGCTCGTCATCGGCGCCGAGCTCCACCATGAGGCCGAACACATCGCCGATGACTTCGAGCGGCCGAGCGCCCTGCCGGTCGATTTTGTTCACCACAACGAGCGGCTTCAGCCCGTGCTCGAGGGCATGCCGAAGCACGAAGCGCGTCTGCGGCATCGGACCGTCGAACGCGTCGATGATGAGGAGGCACCCGTCGGCCATCTTGAGCACGCGCTCGACCTCACCGCCGAAATCCGCGTGCCCCGGCGTGTCGATCACGTTGATCTTCACGTCGCCGTGCCGCACCGAGATGTTCTTGGCGAGGATGGTGATGCCGCGCTCGCGCTCCTGGTCGTTGCTGTCGAGCACCTGATCGACCACCTGCTGGTTCTCGCGGAACACGTGGGTGGCCTGCAGCAGGCGGTCCACGATGGTGGTCTTGCCGTGGTCGACGTGGGCGATGATCGCGATATTGCGGATGTCAGAAGCGAGCATGGGTCTCCGAAACGTTGGGGCTACAAAGCGGTACAGAGTAGCACGCCGAGGGGGTGAGGTGCACGGCGAGCTGTCAGCTAGGAAATCTCCTCGAAGTAGCACATCTATGCTACACTTGTCATGACCCCCAACCCCCGGAGGACGAAATGGGCCAGGGAGTGAAGCTGCGCAAGGCCGGCGGATCCATAGTCGCCACCCTGCCCAAAGACATGGCTGACAGGCTCAAGCTCGCCGCTGGCGACACGGTGATCGCCATCGAGACAGACCGCGGAATCCTGCTGACGCCTTACGATACCGAGACTGAAGAAGCGCTTTCGATAGCCGCTGAGGTTGGGCGCACCTACCGCAGCGCGCTGCGCGAACTTGCGAAGTAGGCGTCATAGATGCCCGTCAGCGAACCGAGATGGGTTGCCCGCGTCGTCGTCGACGCCATCCAGACCGACATGCTGCTCACCCACGGCGGGATGCCGGGTCTGCGTGATGAGAACCTGCTCGAATCCGCGCTCGCGAGCCCGCGGCAGCTTTTCCACTACACGCCTGGTGTGGACATCGCCGCACTTGCCGCAGCTTGCGGTTACGGGCTTGCCCGCAACCACCCCTATAACGACGGCAACAGGCGCGTGGCCTTCGTCGTGATGGCGGTATTCCTGGGGCTCAACGGACTCGAGTTCAAAGCGAGTGAGGCCGACGTGGTCACAACCCTCGTCGCACTCGCGTCCGGAGAGATCGAAGAAGACGCGTTGGCCGACTGGATCAGACTACATACCGCCAAGCGGAACACGGAGTCCCGCTAACACAGGCTTGACCTGCGGCCGCGGCTATAGACGGCTGCGACCCTGGATTACATCACCAGCCGCGGGTGTTAGGTCGAAGCCTTTGTTCGACCGATCTCAGGGGGACAGATCGCCCGCATCCACATCTTGATGGAAGTGGAACACGCCGATGATGACCACCGTGTCCGGTGTCGACGCCGGTATATGAGCCGATAGGGATCCACCAGCACCTGGCGAACTTCCGGACGAGCGGCTTCGGGCATCATGCGCCCCATATCCGGAAAGGCGGATGGAGAACCAACGGAGCCGACGACCCGCTCGAACCACCGCACCGCAGCAGCTGGACGCTCCGTCGAGATGAACGCGAACGCATCCGCCACTTGCTCACGCGCAAGTGGCGCCCAGATCACTTTCGTCCAAAGAGTCGCTCTCGAAGCTCAGCGACCACCTGTTCGTGAGGGATGCCCTCACCTCGAGCGATCTGCCCCTCCGCGATGTGGAGGTCGCGCAGCAGTTCAATCTCGTCGATGAGCCGCTCGTACACTTCGACATCCATGACGACGGCTGCACTGCAACCGTGCTGCGTCAGCACAACCGGTCGCCTGCTGGCGTGCATGCGAGTTAGCATCACTGAGGTGTTCCGAACTCGTCTTCGTCGACCAACTGACTCGAGCGTCGCACGGTGGCGGCGATCTGCACGCATGACACCTGTCAGATTCCCCCAAGACATGCTGGTTGATCTAACTTTTCGGCGCTTCACCAGCGGCGCGCTGGCGAGCGCTTGTCATCCGAGGAAGCGCCGGTTAAACCGCTGCGATCACGCGTCCGACGTCTTTCGTGGAGGCGCCGGCCGACAACAGCGACTTGACCAGCAGATCGACAGTCACGGAGGAGTCCGCGGCCTCCATCTTGGCAACGCGAGACTGGCTCGAACCCAAGCGCTTGGCGAGCTGCGTCTGCGTCCAGCGATGATCGCGCCGGAATTCGCGAAGATACGAGCCGAGGGCGAGCTTGACCTCGACGTACTCCGCCTCCTCCGGGGTAAGCTCGAGAAACTCAGGTGCCGAGCCGACGTGCCAGCCGGCCGCCTCGAGTCGCTTCTGCTTGGTCTTGTCCATCGCGTTCACCTCTTGTCACTTGTGATGTCATCGTAGGTAGCGAACCTGGTCTTGCAGGTCTTGATGATCGTCTGCGGGGTCTCCTGCGTCTTCTTCCGGAAAACCTCACCGATCACGATCGCGTCAGAGTCGATGCGGTAAACGATTCGCCACGTCGAGTCTTCGTCCAGTATGCGTAGCTCGTGGATCCGGCGCCCGATTGACGGCATCGGCCGAGACTGGGGTGCCCCAGCGACTCGCCTCGCTGCAGCCGCCTGAGCAACAACCCCGCCTCGATGCGAGCGCTCGACGAAAGCGGTGGGGTCTTCACCTCGCCGTGCAGCCATACCAAGGGTTTGTCTTCAGGGCTCACATGGCCGAGTATATGTCAGACCCGACATATACGCAAGAGATCGAGCAAGGCAGTCTAGTCACTATGAGATGGCCGGCCCGAATCCGCATATAACGTGGATCACGGCGGGAATGACCCCGCGGCGCCGACATACGGAGGGACCGGCCATGAACGAGTGTACTCACATCGGGCTCGACGTCCACAAGGACACCATCGCGGTCGCGGTGTTGCGACCCGGCACAACCGAGATCGACGAGCGGGTGGTGCCCAACACCTCCGAGGCCATCCGGCGGCTGCTCGTCAAGACCGACCGCATCGATGCGCGCAACCTAGCGAGGCTGCACTGCGCAGGAGAACTCACGGCCGTGCGCGTGCCCGGGGCCTCAGAAGAGGCCGTCCGCGACCTCATACGCGTGCGCGAGGAGGTCAAGTGCGACAGGCGGATCGCGCGTCAGAGAT